>JAPLDP010000095.1 GCA_026391695.1 Bacteroidota bacterium | reverse complement strand
GTCCGGTGGCGCAGGCACATGGGCAGATGATGTCTATACACCTGCTGCTGCAGATATTGCGGCTGGTTCCGTGGTATTGACCTATACGACCAACACCGCAGCTCCTTGCGGTGAGGTAGACGATGACATGACCGTCACATTTAATCCCTTACCCAGCCTATCTCCATCCTACACTCCCCCCGTCAATCACGGTGAACCATTGGTTATAAATTCGAATGTAACGGGTGGTACTGCACCTTACGATTTTGTATGGACAGGGCCAGGATACTCAGGGATAGACGAGAATGTAACAATTGATCCAGCGTCACCTAGCAATACAGGTACTTATTACGTCACCGTTATCGATGCCAACGGCTGTACAGCCACGGCAAGTGTTGATGTGATCGTCTATGGTGAAGAAATCTATGTGAACGACGCCGTAGATAACGGGACGGAACTCTGGTGCACCGATGCGACCGGTGATGACGACAATCCCGGCACCACGGATGCTCCGCTACTTACCATAATGAAAGCTATCTCTGTAGCAATTGCAGGAGATAAGATTCGGGTGGATGCAGGGACATACACCGAACAGGTGCTGGTACAAAAAGACCTAACCCTCGAGGGTGCAGGCAGAAATGTGACCATCGTTAAAGCTTCTGCTGGCAGAACCGGAACAGCTCCGGCATTCAGCGCTGGAAGTGATTTCCAGGCAGATTATATTGTTGCCGCCTATCCTGTAACTTTAGGGACTCCTATTAGCGTTAAGATCACGGGCTTTACATTTGATGCCGATAACCTGGCTATGGTTAATGGCACCAGATATCCTGGTGTTTTCTTCCGTCAGGTGTCTGATGTAGATATTGCCGATGCAGGACTTTTCAATTGTGAGGTTAAGGGATTCCTAAATACCGATACCGAAACATCCGGAATATGGGTAGAAGACAAATGCAATCTTACAATCCATGGAAACACGTTTAGTGATTTTAATGAATTTGGTACCAATGTTTACGGTTATGCAGGTTATGATGCCGTGGTTGTAGCAACCAGCGATAATACTTATAATGCGGGATCAGCCTTCGCTAGTATTCTATATTGGTATACAACCTCAGGCAGTATCTATCATAATACAATAGATTATGGGCTAAATGGTATTCAGATTATTGAAGCAAGCAATACTTCAATTCTCAAAAATAAGATAACCAACGTTAAATCCGGTGATATCAGCTCAGTATATGCATGCGGATGGGGTATCAGTATTCAAGGAAGTAGTTCTTCCAATAACACCATTGGTGATGATACGCCAGGAAATGCAAATGAAATAAGTGCTGGCGAGGCTGGTATAGTATTTTTCGGTACAGAAGCAGATTATACTGCCACAGGCACAGGTAATACTGCCATAGGCAATAAAATTTATGACAATGAACCATGGGGTTTATATAATTACAACACAACAACGGCTGTAGTCGCCACCCACAACTGGTGGGGCGAACCTTCAGGGCCTACTACTTCGCAGAATAATCCTTCAACCAATCCCTGTGGCACCGGAGATAAAGTTTCGCTTAATGTAACTTTTACTATTGCACGATCCAGGCAGCTATTGACGCTGCCGATCCATTTGATGTGATAAGCGTATCGGCCAACACTTATACCGAGAATGTAACTGTGAATAAATCGCTCACCCTGCAAGATCCGGGCGGCGCTACGGTGACTGCGGCGAATCCAAACGTATCCGTCTTTACGGTGACTGCAAGTAACGTGACCATCACGGGATTCACAATCACAGGCGCAACCGGAGGAGGACAAGCAGGGATATATCTTGGTAATGACGTTACACTCTGCAATATCTCCAATAATATTTTAACGGGCAACTTCGACGGCATCTGGCTGGGTTCCGGGAGCAACCTCAATACGTTCACGAAAAATACCCTTACGAGCAACTATCAGGGCTTTGAGCTGTATCATTCGGACTACAACACGTTCGGCAGCATCGACCCTGCTGACGCGAACATCGCCAGCTCGAACACCAACTACGGCTTCAAAATGGAGTCTGCTGACAACAACACGTTCACGGAAAACATTGCAAACTCGAACGGCAAAAACGGCTTCTACTTGGTTGTTGGGCCTGTTCCAGGTAGTACCGGGAGCGACAACAACACGTTCACGAACAATACAGCAAACTCGAACACCCAATACGGTATCCGCATAAATAGTGGAAACGACAATGCGTTCACGGGTAACACCTTTGACTTAAACGTCTTAAGTGGCATGAAGCTGAAAGTAGAAACCGTCGGCACCACGCTGACCAACCTCACGCTGACTGACAACAGCTTTACCAACAGCTCGATTGGCATCGATATTACTGCTGGAGTTGGGAATACCACCTATGGTATCTCCAATCTCGGTACGGGCACACTCAATGCCACTGAGAACTGGTGGGGTGATGCTACCGGACCATTCCATCCGGTAACCAATCCCTGCGGATTAGGGAATGCGGTTTCGGATAATGTCACCTACTCTCCATGGTACTACCAGTCTGGCATGACCACCCTGAATGGACTGCCGGAACTGACCCTGTCAGGGGTACTGGATATGAAGACCGTTTCTAAGACTCCGCTCATCCTGAGTGAAACGGTTTCGTATCCTGACCTCACAGGTTATGACCCGGACATCCTCACCGATGCGCTGATCTCTACCACCACTACCTTCCCGGCTGGTGTAAAAGTGTTTAAACTGATTTATACGGATGGAGCTAATCCTCCTGTCCCGATTCCGATTTCCCCGGCTTATAACCTGGAAGGAAAGGTCAGTGTTTATCTCAGTGATATCCTCGGCATAGCCTATCCGCTTGTCGGACATTCCAATAAGGTCATCAACTGGAAGATTTACCTGGAAGGAGCTACTGATGAATCCACAACCGATGTCACCATCCAGGCAGTCTCTTACACTTCCAAGACAGGTTGTAACAATTACCTCGGAGTGCCCGATTCATTCTTCGATGTATTTACCGATGTTGACTTTAGTCTAACCACTTCTCCTGTGGAGACCTGCACTAACTCCGCGTCGTTCACGGCCACGAATATCTATCCGGAGATCCAGAATGTGGATCTGTCGATTACCACCGATGCCAGGATCAACTCCGACGTCGATATGCCGGCAGGCACCAAGATTGACTGGAGTTACAACGGTTCTGCACCAGGCACTTATACCTTACTTTCGGCAACCAATTCGATATTGCTATCCACGATCGTGGGATTGCCGCCATTCCCGTTGAACGGCCACAGCGGTAGAACTGACATCTGGGATTTCACTGTGTATGGCAATGACCTGGTGGGGAACACCTATAACCTGACCATTGACGCTATCGTACACCTGGAGGGGGAAGAATATGTGTACCATACGGATAATATTTCGCTGATCTACCATGCTCTTCCCACCGCTGTCATCAGTGGGTCCACCTCTGTTTGTTCCGGCGGTACCGCTACTTTGAGTGTGGCACTGACCGGCGAATCACCCTGGACATATTATTGGAGTGATGACGGAGGAACAACCACATATGAAGTGACAGCAACCTCAAGTCCTTCCACATTCGATGTTTACCCAACCGCTAACACAACGTACACGGTCACCAGCGTGACCGATGGCAATGGCTGCACGAATACGGGCAGTGGCTATGCCAAGGTTTACATCGGGCCGATCACCACGGCGCCGGATATCGTGGCGGCTTGCCCCGGTACACTCATTGAGTTTCCTATCACGGTAACCTCATTCAAGGAGGTTGGCGCCATCACATTGACATTGAACTATGATAAGAGTGTGATGACTTTCGACTCCTACACAAACAATTCAGGCCTGATCGATTTTTGCAGTGCCAATGAAACCGGCTCCACTGGGATCATTTCGATTTCGGGTATACCCGATCCTCCAGCCAACCTGGATGACGGCGATGTCCTGATCACCCTGAAGTTCAATTACATCAACGGAAGTACCGCCCTGACCTGGAATAACAGTGACGATTCATGGTGTGAATATGGTTCCGGCCCGCCGGATTATGTGCCGTTCTGCGATGACCCGACAGGTACCTATTATATTAATGGGTCGGTATCGGGTGCATCACTGCCAACGATTGTCTATGTTGATGATGATTATAATTCATCAACACCGGGTTGGCATTGCGACAAGTTCAACAAGATCCAGGACGGTGTTGACCGCCTCGAACTGGGTACCGGTGGAACAGTCCATGTTTACGATGGAACTTATCCTGAACAAGTCACGATCCATAAAGACATCGTGATGGATGGAGGTTATAGTGGTGGTACTTCACTTGTTAAAGCACCGGCGAGTGGTAGGATTACTGCACCTGGCTACACATCCGAAAATTGGGCTGGCGATGACTGGGTTACAGATTACCTGCTTGCTGCTTACCCGTCCGATCCGATATATGGGACGCCAATCAGCGTTAAAGTGACGGGATTTACTTTCGACGCCAATGGACAAACCCATATCGGAGACCGCTATACTGGGGTATATTTCCGAAAAGTTGCCGATCCCACGATTGCTGATGCCGGATTATTTAACTGCGAAATCAAGGGATTCAGCACATCAGATCCATCAGTCACCGGAATCAGGGTGTTGGAGAGTTCAAATCTGACACTGGATAATAATACGGTGAGGGATTATACGATCATGGGTATCGTTGTTTATGGAACTGATAACCTGCCAGATCCTTATGTCGTTACGAGCAACAACAAATTATATCCTTATGCTGGCGCCGAGGGTATCCAGTATCGTTATATAAATACCATACCATCAGGCTTATCCTATTCAGGAGAGATCCATTCTAATACAATTACTGGTGGAACTATTCCGATAGCAGCCTCATATTCTGAATATGTGTTGATCGATCCCAATGTGATCACTAATAGTCAGAATGTCGGTATTTTGCTTGAGGCTTCCAACTATTGTACTGTGGCGGACAATATCATTACGGACTTTGCGACGAACGGTATAGAAAGTAGCTCAGGTTCCTCGAATAACCAAATATTGGGCAACCAGATAGATAATAGTGGATTGTGTTGGAATGGTATTGCTATAGTTGGCTCGGATAACAATGTTATAAAAAGTAACACTGTTTCCAATATTCATAGCGGCGATAATAGTACACCCGGAGCCTGCGGATGGGGTATCGGACTGGAAGGCACTTCCGCCAACAATACCATTGGAGACGGCAGCCTTGCCAATGCCAATGATATCACCAATTGCGACGCCGGCATCATATTCTATGGCGCCGGAACCGGCAACATCGCTATCGGAAACAAGATCCACGGCAACTCGCCTCATGGCATGAATAACTTTGGCGGGGCTACTGTGAATGCAACCAGAAACTGGTGGGGAGATGACACAGGCCCAAAAGTAGCCAGCAATCCTTGCGGCGATGGCGATGCCATAACAGACGAAACAGGTGTAAGCTATGAACCGTGGAAGGATGTAAGCTGGAATGATGTGTATAAACTCTCTGCATCAGCAGATATAACCACGGAAATCACCTGCTATGGTGATAAGGCAACCGTGACTATAACAGCAAGTGGAGGTATTACTGCTTATTCCTATACTTTCGACGGAATAACTCAGTCAACGGGTGTCTTCACAAACATACCGGCAGGTACAGGCTATAACTGGAGTGTAACGGATGCTAATCTTTGCAAGGTGTCTGGTACCCTGGATGTGACACAACCGGACGAACTGTCTGCCACGGTTAACCATACTGATGTGACATGCTACGATGCTGATGACGGTACAATCACTGTCAGCGATCCTGACGGCGGTTATGGCACATACCAGTACAGCATAGACGGTACAAACTGGCAGGATGGTGGACTCTTTGAGAACTTACCTCCAGCCCTGTACCCCGTTTATATCCGCGACAAAGTGTATACTTCCTGCGTGATCGACCTGGGTGATGTGGATGTCACAGAACCCGCAGCTATCTCCGTCAGCGGTACAATTACATATTACAACACTGCTAATACGATAATGAATAATGTGAAGGTTGAACTCGATCAGGACGGTAGTAAAGTTTACCCCGCCTCCGGCGAGGTAAAAACGGATGGTTCCGGTCAGTATTCTTTCCCCAACGTCTGCCCCGGCACCTATGACGTGCTTCTTAGCACTGTCAAACCTGTAGGCAGCATCAACTCAACCGATGCCGCCCAGGTGAACTACTGGCCCACCGCTCCCTATGCCATCGAGAAAGTGAGGTTCTATGCGGGTGATGTTAACTTCGATGCCGCCCTCTCTTCAAATGATGCCCAGTTAATTCAGAGGTACTTTGTCTTTGGAGAAGCCTTCGACAGACCGCGCTGGACCTTCTGGGAAGTTGATGATTGGACCATTAGCAGCCCGACACCGGCAGGTAGTCTACAGGGAGACATAACAGTGACAAGCAGTGCTGTCACAGCGAACTTCTACGGGTTAGTTACAGGCGACTTCAACCGCAGCTTTACACCTGGTCCATTGAAATCAGCCCTCCTGACCATGCAGCTCATCTATGACGAGACCAAGAAGATTGGCTCCAACCGGGAATTCGAATTACCTGTCCGGCTGGTGAACGCCTCCGGTGTCGGTGCCATCTCCCTGATCCTGAATTTCCCGGATGAACTGGTACAGGTAATGGATGTCAGTGTGGCCAGTGCCAGTGGTCAGCTCGATTGGGCCGTCAATGGCAATGAACTGCGGATCGGATGGAATACACAACAACCGCTTTACCTGACTGATGGCGCAGACCTGGTGACCCTGAAGTTGAAAACGTCAAACGAATTCGTACAGGGAAATTCCATCAGGCTCACCATGGTGCCGGATCCGCTGAATGAACTGGCAGATGATGAATACAATGTGATTGACAATGTCATGCTGAGCGTCGATGTGATCGAGGCTTCCGCAGTCGGGATCGAAGAACATCCGGTTGACAACAGGCTCATATTGACGAGTTATCCCAATCCGTTCAACGAATACACGATGATTAAATACTCGTTGCCGTTTAATGGAAAGGTTACCCTCGAAATCCAAGGAATATTAGGTAATACTATGAAAATTCTGGTGGATGAAATGCAGTCAAGCGGGGATTATACAGTGAAGTTCGACGCAACTGACCTCATACCGGGTTTGTACACGGCTACCATCAAACTCACGACTGTCAGCGATGTGATAAGCCGTTCTATCAAACTTGTCAATCACAGTAACAAATTCTAAAATAATCGGAGTAACCTCCAAATACACCCTCCCTATCCTCTCCCCTCCGGGGAGAGGAAATGGGGTAAACCAGAGCTAAAACCCTATCCGTGAAGAAGATAGTTGTTATTTTATCTGGATTTTTTCTATTTGTATCGCTGACAATGCAGGCGCAAAATGCACCTGTAACCACAGCAGCAACTGTGCCAGGAGCAATTCCGGGTGAGATCATCGTGCCTGTTACCGTTACAGGTTTCACAAATATAGGAGCGGTCTCCCTCACCCTGGAGTACGACTATTCCGTCATGCATTTTCTTCAGGGTACACCGCATACCCAATTATCCTCTGCTGCCATAGGTGATACGGATCCCGGTAACGGGAAACATCGTGTTGTGATGGGATGGTATGGCTTGGGCACTTCCTTACCTGATGGAAGTGCGATATTGACACTTTCTTTCACCTATATCAATGGATTTACTGAATTGATGTGGTTTGATGACGGCTCTTCCTGCGAATATGCGGATGATAGTGGCAATGTGTTGAATGATGTACCGGCCATCACCTATTATATCAATGGGTATGTATGCGGTTTTTTGGGAAGCCCCGGACCTATCACCGGCCCAACCAGCCTCTGCCAGGGAGAAAGAAGAATTAACTATAGCGTTCAGCCGGTTGTCAATGCCACCAGCTATAACTGGTTCGTACCTGCAGGTGCGACCATTATCAGTGGCAATCACACCAATTCGATCCTGGTGGATTTCTCTATTGATGCAATATCCGGAAACATTGGAGTGCAAGGTGTCAACATCTGTGAAAGCGGACCTTTATCAGAGCTTGGGATTACCGTTAATGAACTGCCGGTTGCCGATGCAGGTAATGACACCATAATTCCTTATGGAACTTCTGCAACCCTTCATGGCGCTTCAGGAGGGACAGGCTCGTTCAGCTATCATTGGTCTCCCGAAGACCTGCTGATGGATCCCAATGTACAGGATCCACAAACAATCAATCTCACCACCACAACGGTTTTTACACTCTTAGTCACCAACCTGTCCGGACCATGTCAGAGCTTAGATGAAGTGATCGTCACGATCATTGGTGGTCCTCTGACTACCAATCCAGTATGCATTCCGGGCGACATTTGCAGAGGGGATACTTCGCAATTGTTTGCCAATACAGGCAGTGGTTCAGGAAATTATGCCTATACATGGACGTGCACACCGCCGGATTCCCCGTCCTGGACATCCGACCAGGCGAATCCTATGGTTACACCCGATTCTTCCAAAACATATCATCTCTCTGTTTTCGACGGTTTTACCACTGTTTCAGGATCAACGATGCTGACGGTTTATCAGCTTTCCACTGCATCTATTTCAGGAGGAGATACCCTGTGTGGTGATGGTCTGACAACTAATCTTACTGTTGATCTGACAGGATCACCTCCCTGGTCGTTCTATTATTCCAATGGTCTGACAACCTGGTTCGTTCCGGAACAATATACGACACCCTGTACCATCGTGGCTTCTCAACCAGGAGTGTACACGATCCTTTCGCTGTATGATGAACATTGTAACGGTACAACCTCCGGTGCAGCGGAAGTGACCGTATTTCCTGTTCCTCCCACACCGGTGATCACCCAGTATGGAAATTCATTGATCTCTTCAGCCTACTACGGCAATCAATGGTATCAGGAGGGCATCCTGATTCCGGGTGCCATCAATCAGGTATACCAACCGGCTATGAATGCTAATTATTTCGATATCGTCACGCTGAACGGTTGTGCTTCGGAACCCTCAAACGAAATTTATTTTGTAATGATTGGGTCCTACCAGCCTGAAAATAGCCCGTTTTTAATAGAACCAAATCCGGCAATGGATTTCATCGTCATACGATCAAAAACAGCCATGCCGGACATAGAGAAGATACAAATTTTTACGATACAGGGAAAAGAGGAGGAAACTTTTCATGTGGATCCTCTTGCAGGCAAAAGCAATATGACTTTGAATATTCAGCATCTGCAACCAGGTTTGTATTTCCTGGTGATCAGCACTAAATACGAAAAATTTGCTTATAAACTCATTGTTCAATGACCTCACCCCATTTTATGCGAGTTACATGCAATAAATATTACGGACTGCTGAGAGGAATAGGTTTCCTTTCCCTGCTGCTGTTTTTTCACATGTTTAGTCTGCCGGTGCGGGCTGATGACGCACCCATTACCTACGCAGGGATAGTCACCGATGCCATACCAGGTGCCACTTCAGTACCGATTCCCATTACCGTAACCGGCTTCAATGATATCGGTCAGTTTACACTCACATTACAATTCGACACCACCCGGGTGCATTTTATTTCAGCTACCACAAATCCTTTGCTAACCGGAATGAGTGTAACCTATTATTCCCCTTCGGGTAACACTTTGGGTAAGCTAATTTTCGCGTGGACAGGCGTGTCAAATATCAGTCTGGATGATGGTTCAGCTCTTTCGAACCTGACCTTCTCCTATATTACAGGTACCGGTATTCTTAGTTGGAGCTATTACTTTGGTTCGATTTGTCGATATAAACGCTATGTTAGTGGATCTCTTATTATACTGAACGACGAACCTAAATATCTTTTTTATAAAAATGGAGGCATCTCCTATCGCGGCGCCCCTGTAACTTTTGCACCTGTTATAACAGACCCGGAGCCGGGGGCACTTCCTGTACCGGTAACGGTGAATGACTTTATCAGTATCGGAGCGCTCACGCTTTATCTGGAGTATGACTCGACGATCATAACCTATCAGAATTCCTTTACGAAGAACCCCGCTTTCGGTTCTAACTTTCTGGTAGGCAGTATTCCAGGTATAGGGACGAAAAAAATGATTGTTATACAGTGGTATGGTACCGCTGTGAGTCTTCCAGACGGAGACACACTCTGCACGCTGAACTTCATTTATTCCACAGACAACGGCACCACCACCACGCTGAACTGGTTCGACAACGGACCTTCCTGCGAATATGCCGACGGAGTGGGCGATGAGCTAATTGATATGCCATTTGACGATTATTATATAAACGGAAACGTGGGAGGAGGTTCTGAAGTGGTTCTAATAGACATTATATTACAGAAAAGTAGTAACTGCGGAGAGTTTGTTGTGAAATTGAAGCCGCTGGATTTATTGGAGGCCACCCTCACAAAAATCATTTTTACTGTGAAATGGGCTGCCACCACAGGTTCTGATGTTCAGTTGAAGGACATCACCGCCACCTGGCCGGGGTTGCAACAACTGGGCGGCAGAGAGCTATTCGATGGGAATTATTATGTAACATTTCGTTCTCTGACAGCCTATGCTGTCAACTGGGGAGCCAATACCGAAAACACCATTATGACCTTCCGTCATACAGGAACAGGCGACGGAGAAAGCGACTTCACCATTATCCCGGAGGATTATAGTACGGAGCCACCCGGGCTGAATACCGGCTATTATGTCGAGGTGAGTTCCGTGGAGGCGACGGGCAGCATCACCAACAATGCCAACGGCGCTTCTCTCAATTGCGGGCTTTACGTGAAGGACTTCCTGCAGGGGCCATATAGTGCGGCCACTCACCTGATGCACACGGATCTGGTTACCACCAACTTTCTCCCTATGGTACAACCTTACAATACGGCACCATGGCTTTATACCGGTTCAGAACAAATTGCTTCATATCCCCCGGGTACAGTAGACTGGGTGCTGGTGGAACTGCGGACAGGTACGGCCGCCAATACAATGGTCGGCCGGAGGGTAGGTCTCCTGAAAAACGATGGCACCCTTATGGATACCAATGGCACTTCACCTCTTGTATTCCATTCCTTTATCCCGGGCAATGCTTATTATGTGGTGGTCTATCACCGTTCACACCTGCCGGTGATGACTGCAAACGCGGTGATCCTGCCCAATACCGCTGCTACCAGGCATGACTTCACCACCAATCCCTCTGCCAATGTGTATTCCACTACCAACGCTGCCGTGCTGCCACTCGAAGACGGAGTCTATGGCCAGATAACCGGCGACCTCAACCATGACAACTGTCTGAAGTTTTCAGGACCCGGCAACGACAGGGGGTTGATCATCGCGAAGATCATCGCCGTCTATACGCCACCACCCGCAACACTGAACTCTGTCATCACAGGCTATTACAATGAAGATCTGAATATGAATTCTGTGGTCAAATACAGCGGTTCCCAAAACGACCAGGGGATCATTTTTTCAAATATTGACGCTCTGACTAATCCTACAATATTAACAACGGTTTACCAGGGGCAGGTGCCGGTGAGTTATGCCGGTCAGAACCCTTAACATCATGGTCATGGATGAACAGAATTTAAAAGAATAACATGAATTGTAATAAAACTGAATATTATAGATAGAATGAGGACTAATTTATTCTTAATTCTTTTACCGTTTATCTTCATGGCATTGGAGGTGTTTGCCCAGGATGCACCCGTAACACAAGCAGCCGAAGTCATTGATCCAGGACCGCTAGCAACGGTAACCATAAGTGTGATCAACTTCAACGACATTGGAGCCATATCCCTGACTTTGCAGTACGATGCTTCGGTGGCCCTGGCTACGACTGTTGAACCAAATCCCGGATTGAGTGGGGAATTTTTATATAATACAACTACGTCAGGAATCATAATTATAAGTTGGATGAGCCTGTCAGGTATCACGCTCACGGATGGTTCGGTGTTGTTTACGATCACTTTTTTGAAGGTGTCTTCCGGTAGCACCAGCCTGAACTGGTATGATGACGGCATTTCCTGTGAGTATGCAAAATTTGATGGTGGGGAGTATACAGTACTGAATGATAGTCCAGCCTCTGCCTTTTATTTACCCGGTGAACTGGGTTTTCAGGCGTTTGCACCTCAGACCACAATATCTGACCAAATTGCCTGTGCCAACGATATCGTTCTGTTTCCTGTAACAGTCAACTCATTTAACAATATTGGAGTCATATCGCTCACCGTGAACTATGATCCTGATGTGCTGGATTATCAGGGATTCACGCCACATCCCGGTTTACCGGATAATTTTACAGTACAAGCAGTGGTGGATGGAACAGCGATCGCCTCCGGCTATTTGGAGGAAGGTGAACTGCCGGTCAGCCTCGACGATGGCTCCGTCCTCTTTATCATGAATTTTCTGTATCACGGAGGCCACTCAGACCTGACCTGGTATGATGACGGCACTTCCTGCGAATATGCATCAGGTCCACCGGATTTTATCCCCTGTTATGATGAACCTCAATCATCGTATTATTTCGATGGCTCCATCAGTGAACATTCACGTCCAACGGTGGTGGTGAGCGGCACAGCCACCATCAACAAGGGCCAATCAACAGATATAACTTTCACTCTGACAGGAACACCACCCTGGAATTTGACCTATACAGATGGAACTACACCGGTAACAGAGACAGGCATTGCTTCAACCCCATACATTGTCAGCGTTTCACCCTTAAGCACAAGGACTTATACCGCTACAGCGCTCAGTGATGCGGTATGTGCAGCCTTGCCGGGGAATATCTCAGGTGAGGCCGTGATTACAGTAAATGAATATCCGTTGGATATCATCCTGCAGAAAAATACCAATTGCGGAGAGTTTACCGTGAAGTTGAAACCCCAGGAAGCAGTAAATCAAAACCTGACGAAGATCATTTTTACCATTTCCTGGCCTGCGGTGGATGGCTCGGACGTACAGATTGAAGAAGTATCGGTTCAATGGCCTGGCCTGGCCCAGCAAGGCAGCAGAGTGCTTTTTGAGGGTAATTATTATGTTACGTTTTCATCAACGACAATATACCCTGTTGACTGGGCTGCGGATTCTGAAAATACCATCATGACATTTTCCATCAGTGCAACAGGGGATGGGACTGCCGATTTCATCATCATTGCTGATGATTACGACACGGGTGAGCCAGGACTGAATACCGGTTATTATGTGGAAGTTGCCAATTATGAAGCCACCAATGCGATCGACAATACGGGAGCTACCGGAGCCAGCCTGAATTGTGGATTGTATGTGAAGGACTTCCTGCAAGGTGCTTATAATACCACGACACATCTGATGAGAACGGATCTGAAAGATGCGGGCTTCCTGCCTGTCGCACAACCCTATGCTACCACACCCCTTGCATACAACGGCGGTGAATCAGTGGTTTCTTTTACAACTTCGGTGGTCGATTGGGTAGTCATCGAACTTAGAATCGGTACTGCACCGGAAACGAAAGTTGTTCGTCAGGCAGCCCTGTTGCTTGCCAATGGGAACATCGTTAGCACGGACCAGCTAAATCCGCCGGTATTTCATGAGATCATACCCGGCAACTCCTATTATGTGGTGATCTATCACCGCAATCACCTCCGGGTGATGACTTCCGGAGCCATCCCTCTTCCGAACACATCCGGTACCAGGCATGATTTTACTACTAATCCGCCTGTCAACGTTTACGGCTCAACAAATGGTGTGATCCTGCTGGAGACCGGTGTTTATGGACAGATTGCTGGCGATATCAACATGGATAACAAGCTAATATACAGCGGAAAGAATAACGACAAAGCGTTGATCATCGCAAAGATCTCGGCGATTTATACTCCACCACCACCGGCAACCCTGACCTCTTTCATCACAGGCTACTACAGTGAAGATCTGAATATGAACTCTGTGGTCAAGTATAGTGGACCCGGTAACGATCAGGGCATCATCATCGCTAACATTGGAAAATTCATCGTACCCACATTTCTCACCTCAATATACCAGGGGGTAGTACCATAAAGAAACAAACACTTTCAAGAGTAGATCAATGGAAAATAACGTATTACGATTAATCTATATTAATTCCCAGATATGAAAAAGATACTATTACTGATACCAGCGATAATAGCCATAGCTTTTGGCAAGGTCAGCGGAACATACCAGGTTGACTTTGGAATCTTTGCTTCAACTACTGCCAACCAGATGGAGATCCGCATACGGCCCAATTATGCAGAAGACGGCACCCGTTACATTACCAACGCTCAGTTTACTGTCAAGTGGCCGACCAGCAGTGGCATCGACACCATTTTCTCGGGTTCGACAATCTATCCTTATAATTTCACTCCTCAGGGACCGACATTGACGGATAATGGATATTATTATCAGATATATGCCACAGCCGGAGGTAATGCTTTGACCTGGTCGGCCGACCAGGAAATCGTAGTACAGACTTTTACCTTCACCTCTCCTCCCTGTCCGTCATTTGAGATAGCAGATGATGATTATGTAAAAAATATAGTCAATGGGGCCTTCTACTTTGAAATCAACGGTTCAGATAAAACTGGGATCCTTTACAATTCCCCGGCACAACAGCCATCTCCCGGTGATGCTGGCACCATCACCGGCACGGCCACTATATGTCAGTCACAGAGCGGGGTTGCTTACAGCGTGCCCGCCATTACCAATGCTACCAGCTACACCTGGGCTTATAGCGGAACAGGTGCTACCATTAATGGTACCACCAATTCTATAACCATAGACTTCAGCAGTAGTGCCACTTCCGGCGATCTAACTGTTTACGGAGTGAATGGTTGCGGCAACGGGACAGTGTCGGCCAACTATGCCATCACCGTGAATGTTCCTCCATCCATTACGGGCCAACCCGTCTCCCCGGCAGCGGTATGCGCCGGGACAGGCACACCTTCCTTTACCGTTACGGCCACAGGAGCAGGACTGACGTATCAATGGCAGGAGTATATCACCTCCTGGATAAATGTCAGCAATGGAGGTGTTTACAGCGGAGCCCTTTCAGCCACGTTGACCATCACCAATCCGCCGTCCTCCATGAATGGCTATAAATACCGTTGTGTGGTAACAGGAACATGTACACCGGCAGCTACTTCCGATGGTCTGGCTACCCTGATCGTCAATACCGCTCCGGCCATTACTGGACAACCTTCTGCTCAAACGGTTTGTGCCGGCTCGGGCCAGGCAACCTATACTGTAATTGCCACCGGGTCTGGGCTTACCTATCAATGGCAGGAGTTTATCTCCACATGGACGAACTTGAGTAATGGAGGGGTTTACGCCGGAGTCCTTTCAGCTACTTTAACGATCACCAACCCACCAGAATCTATGGATGGCTACCAATACCGTTGTGTAGTCAGTGGAAGCTGTGTGCCTCCTGCAACCTCCAATGCAGCAGTATTAAACGTGGATGAAGGCATCACCATTGACACCCAGCCTGCCGACCAGATCGTATGTGTTGGTAACAATGCCAGCTTCTCTGTCAGCGCCACCGGAACCATCACCGGATATCAGTGGCAGGAGTTTACCACATCCTGGAATAATCTGAACAACAACACTACTTATGGAGGAGTAACCACAAGTACCCTATCGATTACAGGTGCTACAGCAGGTATGAATGGCAACAACTACCGGTGTATTATCACAGGTAGTTGCGGTACCGCACAAACCGACGGGCTGGCAACCCTGACAGTCAACACACCATCAGCACCAACAGTAGGCACAATCACACAACCTACCTGTGC
>JAPLDP010000094.1 GCA_026391695.1 Bacteroidota bacterium | reverse complement strand
GCACTGAGCAGTGTTCCCATATGTATCGGTAACAGTCCATATGACAATAGTTGTTCCAACAGGGAAAGTGGCAGGGGCGTTGTTTGAAACAGTTGCCACACCGCAGTTGTCAGATGTGCTTGTTGTTCCCAGATCCACTATTGCAAAGCACTCACCGTCATCAGTAGTGGTGTTTATGTTAGCCGGACAGGTAATTGAAGGATCTTCCTCATCGGCAACCACGACCTGTTGTGTGCACTGAGCAGTGTTCCCATATGTATCGGTAACAGTCCATATGACAATAGTTGTTCCAACAGGGAAAGTGGCAGGGGCGTTGTTTGAAACAGTTGCCACACCGCAGTTGTCAGATGTGCCTGGCGTTCCTATATTCACGCCAGTAGCATAACATTGACCTAAATCGGCGTTGACCATGACATTGGCCGGACAGCCGATTTCTGGATTCTGATTGTCATTGACAATAACCATTTGTTGGCAGGTGGCTGTGTTGCCAGAATAATCTATGGCCGTCCAGGTGACAGTTGTAGTACCAACAGGGAACTGAGAGGGCGCATCATTCGTTTCAGAATCTACACCGCAGTTATCCGATGTCACCGGAGTGCTAAGATTCACTCCAGTAGCATGACATTGACCTAAGTCGGCATTGACCGTGACATTAGCCGGACAGCTGATGGTCGTTGGTGACTGTTGCCACACCACAGTTGTCGCTTGTCGTCGGATTGCCTAAGACAACACCCGTCGCAAAGCACTCTCCTTCATCAGCATTGACAGTGACATCAGCAGGACAGGTGATCATTGGATTCTGGTTATCATTAACAGTGACCGTCTGTTCGCAGGTGGCATTGTTGCCTGCATTGTCGGTAACAGTCCAGATGATGGTGGTCACACCCACATTGAATTGGGCTGGTGCATCGTTGGTGACCGAAGCAACACCGCAGTTGTCGCTTGTTGTCGGATTGCCTAATGGCACACCCGTTGCAAAACACTCTCCTTCATCAGCATTGACAGTGACATCAGCAGGACAGGTGATCATTGGATTCTACCGAAGCTACACCGCAGTTGTCGCTTATTGTCGGATTGCCCAATGGCACACCCGTTGCAAAACACTCTCCTTCATCAGCATTGACCGTGACATTGGCAGGACAGCTGATTGATGGATTCTGATTATCGATAACACTAACCAGTTGTTGGCAGGTAGCTGTATTTCCCGCATTGTCGGTGACCGTCCAGATGACAGTTGTGGGACCGACAGGGAATTGAGATGGTGCATTATTCGTCACCGAAGCAACACCGCAGTTGTCGCTTGTTGTCGGATTGCCTAATACAACACCCGTTGCAAAGCACTCTCCTCCATCAGCATTGACAGTGACATCAGCAGGACAGGTGATCATTGGGTTCTGGTTATCATTAACAGTGACCGTCTGTTCACAGGTAGTACTGTTGCCAGCATTGTCGGTAACAGTCCAGATGATGGTGGTCACACCCACATTGAATTGGGCTGGTGCATCGTTGGTGACCGATGCCACACTGCAATTATCGCTTGTTGTCGGACTGCCTAATAGCACACCCGTTGCATAGCACTCTCCTTCATCAGCATTAACTGTAATATCGGCAGGGCAGGTGATCACAGGATTCTGATCATCATTCACTGTGACCGTCTGTTCACAGGTGGCACTGTTGCCTGAATTGTCGGTAACGATCCAGGTGAAAGTGGTCACACCCGCATTGAATTGAGCTGGGGCATTGTTGGTGACCGAAGCTACACCGCAGTTATCGCTTGTTGTCGGATTGCCTAAGACAACACCCGTTGCAAAGCACTCTCCTTCATCAGAATTGATAGTGACATTGGCAGGACAGGTGATCATTGGATTTTGATTGTCAGTAACAGTGACTGTCTGTTCGCAGGTGGCACTGTTGCCTGCATTATCGGTGACTGTCCATGTGACAGTAGTCACCCCGACACTGAATTGAGCCGGTGTATCGTTGGTGACCGATGCCACACCACAGTTGTCGCTTGTTAACGGATTACCAAGATCGACACCCGTCGCAAAGCACTCTCCTTCATCAGAATTGATAGTGACATTGGCCGGACAGGTGATCATTGGGTTTTGATTGTCAGTAACAGTGACCGTCTGTTCGCAGGTGGCACTGTTGCCTGCATTATCGGTGACTGTCCATGTGACAGTAGTCACCCCGACACTGAATTGAGCCGGTGTATCGTTGGTGACCAATGCCACACCACAGTTGTCGCTTGTTAACGGATTACCAAGATCGACACCCGTTGCAAAGCACTCTCCTTCATCAGCATTGACAGTGATATCGGCAGGGCAGGTGATCATTGGGTTTTGATTGTCAGTAACAATGACCGTCTGTTCACAGGTGGCACTGTTGCCTGAATTGTCGGTAACTGTCCAGGTGACGGTGGTCACACCCACATTGAACTGAGCCGGTGCATTGTTGGTGACCGAAACCACACTACAGTTGTCGCTTGTTAACGGATTACCAAGATCGACACCCGTAGCAAAACACTCTCCTTCATCAGCATTAACCGTGATATCGGCAGGACAGGTGATCATAGGATTCTGATTATCGTTCGCCGTGACCGTCTGTTCGCAGGTGGCAATGTTGCCTGTATTATCGGTGACGGTCCATGTGACAGTAGTCACCCCGACACTGAATTGAGCCGGTGCATCGTTGGTGACTGTTGCCACACCACAGTTGTCGCTTGTCGTCGGATTGCCTAAGACAACACCCGTCGCAAAGCACTCTCCTTCATCAGCATTGACAGTGACATCAGCAGGACAGGTGATTATTGGATTTTGATTGTCAGTAACAGTGACCGTCTGTTCACAGGTAGCACTGTTGACAGCATTGTCGATAACAGTCCAAATGATGGTGGTCACACCCACATTGAATTGAGTTGGTGCATTGTTGATGACCGAAGCTACACCGCAGTTGTCGCTTGTTAACGGATTACCAAGATCGACACCCGTAGCAAAACACTCTCCTTCATCAGCATTGACAGTGATATCGGCAGGGCAGGTGATGGACGGGGTTACATTATCTTCTACCGTCACTGTCACAATAGTACGGTTGCTTTCGCAACTGAATGAGCTAATGATAGAAACCCAGTAATTAGTCGTAGTCAAAAGAATGTCAGTAGTATATGTACTATCGGTATTGTCAGCACTTGTTTTTAGCAGGTTGCCTCCACTGGGAGCATCATACCATTTATAACTATCATCATTATCGGCTCCCGATGCGCTTATTGTGGCATTGTTCCCACTGCATATGACTGTCCCATATGTGATAGGTTGGTCAGGTGTCTGATTTACCGTTAATGTTGCCGATGCTGCGATGGTGTTAGAATTCGCGTCTGTAACCGTAACGGTATAAACACCAGAATTAGAAAGCGTAGCATCAGTTATCTGTGGTGGATTTTGTTGATTATTTGAATAATCATTAGGACCTGTCCAGAAAAATGAATATGGAGGTACTCCACCACTGGCATTTGATATGAGATTAAACGATCCTCCGGAGCAAAGAGTGGAAGGATCGACAGAAGCGGTCGCAGTAAGATCCTCACCAAAGGCTGAAAACTCACCGAAACTTGTAAGATCACTCATTGAAAAAGTATTCGAACTTGTGTTAACACCGGAGTAATATTCCCATGATCCCTCGTATTTAGCACCCCTAAGCAAACTTTCAGTGCCAGTAACATCCCCATCACTATAAGTAAAATCAATATTATATACTAAGTTGGTTATGCCGGTTTGTCCAATCGTCCAGTAACGGTTTAAATAATTGGGATAACCAGGTGCATTGGGATCTTTTATATCTGCAAGATTAACACTTACCTGTGCATTGTTGAAATCACCCGATGTAATGTTAAGATTTACCGGTGAATAGGCTATTGTGTTCGTAATACTTCCCACCGGGAATAGATATGAACCTGTTCCGGTGAAATTCTTAATCAATGAACCGGTCCCACCTAATACTATCATTGTAGATGCACTAAATGAACCTTCTATGGGGTTGTTTGATGTGAGAACCAAATCATTATTATTCAGGGTTAATCTTCCATTAATCAATGAAAGTGTTCCACCAATAATAACGTCTCCTTCTAATTCAATGCCAGTGGCACGATTTATTGTTAGGTTATTGAGAATAACGGCAGGCAGGGTTGTACCAGCACTAGCGCCACTGACAATAATATTTGATGATGCACCACCAGTTAAAGTGCCACTTGTACGGGTGATAGCTCCATTTAATATAAGTGTGTTTGCTCCGATTGATAACTCACCACTGTTAAGTGCAAGTGTTCCGTTCACCTGGATATCACTGCCCAGTGTCAATTTTATTGCGTCTGTCAGATCAATATCTTGTAGTGGAAGTGTACCCTCTCCTGTGAGAGTGATATTCTTATCGACTGAAATACTTTCGGCAGCTATGCCTGCTGCAACATTTACTGTCCCATTATCGGCTACAAGGTCAATTCCATGTTGAATGGTTAGGAATGGGTTGCCTGATGAGCCATCTCCAGTTATATCACTACCTGAAGGACTAACATATACAAATGTTCTGGCAGAGACCTGGAAGATGTTGCTTGTACCGTTTTTGACTCCACCAGTCTTTGTTGCTGTGATCGTAAAGTTGCCGGTGTTAGAAATTCTTACTTGGTGTGATGGTAACACACCAGCCGTGAAGGCAATAGTCGTACCACCTCCTAATGAGAGTGTACCATTGGACGAAATGTCCACAGTTCCGGTAAAACCAGTTACAATATTGTTTTCAGCGTCGCGTGCTGTGATCTTGATACTGAATGTCGTTTCAACAATCTGTGATGGAATATCGCCTCCTGCTGCGGCTTCTACTAGGAAATTGTTCAACGATCCCGGTATAACATTGATTGATGGGCTGGTATTGGGTATCTTTCCAGTATCAGTAATATCTGAAGCAGTGACAGTAGCTGATCCTGCGGTGTTCAGCGTGACACTGAAGGTCTGGGTACCTCCGGATAAGGAAGCATTTGCCGGCAAGTTGGCATTGGCATCACTGGAGGTGATACCAACGACATCGGTGACCGTATTGATCACATTCCAGTTGGCATCCACAGCATTGACAGTAATATTAAAAGCGGTGCCTGCCGTCTGGGATATTGGTGTCCCGATCTTGCCGAATAGTGACCCTGGAGCAGCCGTCTCACCAGGCACTAATAACTGCAATTTAGTGAAAAGCCCTGCATTGATCTGAACACTCTCCGATGTGCCGGTATATCCACCGGTAGCTGAGGTGGCTGTGAAGGTATGGCTGCCTGAGGTGCCGGTGAAAATTAATTTGTTCGTCAGTGTTGCCACACCGTTTATAAAATCATCCCCCTGATTCAGAATGTTGTCGCTGCCGGAACCCAAACCGCTTATCATCCCATCATCCGGCGTCGCAGTGATCATCACATTATTTGTCGAGGCATCATACGTGCTCACCGTATTACCATATGCATCCTCTGCTGTCAGAGTGTTCGTGCCGGTAAAGGCTACGCCATTGGTCTGAGGAACGGTAAGACTTACAGCAAATTTGTTCATGGCCGAAGATGATACTGTCACTGTCAGCCGGTCTGCCCCTGTGGTAGTGATGGAACCCTCAGTGGCCACAATATTCGCCATTTCAGCTTTGTAAAGGGTCATTACCCCATTATTACCCTCCGATACCGTCGCAACACCATTTATAAATGTAATTGTGGTCGGTGTCCCAAAGTTGACTTGATTGCCATCCTTGTCTTTAACTGTCGGTTGTGTCACTGGATTGGTTGAAGAACTGGCACCTGAAAAGATCAGACTCTTGTCACCTGTATATGTCATATCTGTGTTGCCAAATGTATCCGAAGCGAAAATAGTCAGGTTATCAGGTGTTCCAGCTGTTTGGGCTCCGGTGCCAGTGATGATGAATTTCATCGCTATTCCTGCAGTATAAGTGACGATGGCCTCAGTCTGGCTTCCTATGCCGCTCTTGACAGGGGCACCATCCAGTGTGGCAACAAACACGCCGCTGCCTGTGGCAGTGGGTGAGGTGACCGTCGCTGTGTAAGTTCCATCTGCGTTGTCTGTCACTGAGCCGATGCTGCCTGTACCTGATGATTTGGTGATTGTCACCGTTAAGCCTCCGCTGGTCAATGTGTTGCCATAAGCATCTTTTGCTGTGACCGTCAATACTTGTGTGCTACCGCCGTCGGCCGTGATGCCGGCACTGGTGGGTGTCAAGGTTGATTGAGCGGCATCTGCTGCGCCTGGGGTATAAGTGATGGTCGCCTGTGTCTGGTTTCCTGTTCCGCTCTTTACCGGATTCTCATCCAGTGTGGCAACAAACACCCCGCTGCCTGTTGCAGTAAGTGATGTCACCGTAGCTGTGTATGTGCCGTTGCTGTTGTCTGTCACTGTGCCAATGGCGCCTGTGCCTGATAATTTTGTGATCGTCACCGTGGAGCCGCCTGTCGTCAGATTATTGCCAAAGCTGTCCCTGGCTGTGACTGTTAATACCTGTGTGCTGGTGCCGTCAGCCGTGATGCTGGCACTTGTGGGCGTCAGGGTTGACTGTACGGCATCTGCCGCTCCTGGGGTATAAGTGATGGTAGCCTCTGTCTGACTTGCTGTGCCGCTCTTTACCGGATTCCCATCCAGTGTGGCAACAAACACGCCGCTGCCTGTGGCAGTGGGTGAGGTGACCGTCGCTGTGTAAGTATCATCTGCGTTGTCTGTCACTGAGCCGATGCTGCCTGTGCCTGATAATTTTGTGATCGTTACCGTGGAGCCGCCTGTCGTCAGATTATTGCCAAAGCTGTCCCTGGCTGTGACCGTCAATACCTGTGTGCTGCTGCCGTCGGCAGTGATGCCGGCGCTGGTAGGTGTCAAGGTCGATTGAGCCGCATCCGCTGCTCCTGTAATATAGATTATGGTAGTCTGTGTCTGGCTGCCTGTGCCGCTCTTGACAAGGGCTCCGTCAAGTGTGGCCACAAATACACCGCTACCTGTTGCAGTAGGTGATGTTATGGTAGCTGTGTAAGTGCCGTTGCTG
Organism: Bacteroidota bacterium; assembly: GCA_026391695.1. Taxonomy (NCBI): domain Bacteria; kingdom Pseudomonadati; phylum Bacteroidota; species Bacteroidota bacterium. The sequence continues at coordinate 1,268 of JAPLDP010000094.1, read as the reverse complement.
TTGTCTGTTACTGAACCGATGGTGCCTGTGCCTGATAATTTGGTGATCGTCACCGTCGAGCTGCCTGTCGTCAGATTATTGTCAAAGCTGTCCTTGGCTGTGACCGTCAGTATCTGTGTGCTGCTGCCGTCGGCAGTGATGCTGGCGCTGGTAGGTGTCAAGGTCGATTGAGCCGCATCTGCTGTTCCGGCAGTATAGGTTATGGTAGACTGTGTCTGGCTTCCTGTGCCGCTCATGAAAGGGGCTCCGTCAAGTGTGTCCACAAATACAACGCAGCCTGTTGCAGTAGGTGATGTCACCGTAGCTGTGTAAGTGCCGTTGCTGTTGTCTGTCACCGTACCGATGGTGCCTGTGCCTGATAATTTGGTGATCGTTATCGTGGAGCCGCCTGTCGTCAGATTATTGCCAAAACTGTCCTTGGCTGTGACCGTCAGCGTCTGTGTGCTGCTGCCGTCGGCTGTGATGCCGGCGCTGGTAGGTGTCAAGGTCGATTGAGCCGCATCCGCTGCTCCTGTAATATAGATTATGGTAGTCTGTGTCTGGCTGCCTGTGCCGCTCTTGACAGGGGATCCGTCAAGTGTGGCCACAAACACACCGCTGCCTGTTGCAGTAGGTGAAGTCACCGTAGCTGTGTAGGTGCCGTTGCTGTTGTCTGTCACCGTACCGATGGTGCCTGTGCCTGATAATTTTGTGATCACCACCGTGGAGCCGCCTGTCGTCAGATTATTGCCAAAGCTGTCCTTGGCTGTGACCGTCAGTGTCTGTGTGCTGCTGCCGTCGGCTGTGATGCTGGCGCTGGTAGGTGTCAAGGTCGATTGAGCCGCATCCGCTGCGCCGGCAGTATAGGTTATGGTAGACTGTGTCTGGCTGCCTGTGCCGCTCTTGACAGGGGCTCCGTCAAGTGTGGCCACAAACACACCGCTGCCTGTTGCAGTAGGTGATGTCACTATAGCTGTGTATGTGCCGTTGCTGTTGTCTGTCACCGTACCGATGGTGCCTGTGCCTGATAATTTTGTGATCGTGACCGTGGAGCCGCCTGTCGTCAGATTATTGCCAAAGCTGTCCTTGGCCGTGACCGTCAGCGTCTGTGTGCTGCTGCCGTCGGCAGTGATGCTGGCGCTGGTAGGTGTCAAGGTCGATTGAGCCGCATCCGCTGCTCCTGTAATATAGGTTATGGTAGACTGTGTCTGGCTGCCTGTGCCGCTCTTGACAGGGGATCCGTCAAGTGTGGCCACAAACACACCGCTGCCTGTTGCAGTAGGTGATGT
>JAPLDP010000093.1 GCA_026391695.1 Bacteroidota bacterium | reverse complement strand
GCATTATTCGTCACCGAAGCCACACCGCAGTTGTCAGATGTCACCGGGGTGCCAAGATTCAGCCCTGTAGCATAACATTGACCTAAGTCGGTATTGACCGTGACATTGGCCGGACAGCTGATTGACGGATTCTGATTATCGGTAACAATAACCAGTTGTTGGCAAGTAGCTGTATTTCCTGCATTGTCGGTGACCGTCCAGAGGACAGTTGTGGTTCCTACAGGGAACTGAGACGGCGCATTATTCGTCACCGAAGCCACACCGCAATTATCCGATGTTAGCGGGGTGCCCAGGTTTATGCCAGTTGCATAACATTGACCCATATTAGCATTGACCGTAACATTGGCCGGGCAGCTAATTGCCGGATTCTGATTATCGGTAATAATAACCAGTTGTTGGCAAGTAGCTGTATTTCCCGCATTGTCGGTGACCGTCCAGAGGACAGTTGTGGTTCCTACAGGGAACTGAGACGGAGCATTATTCGTCACCGAAGCCACACCGCAGTTGTCAGATGTCACCGGGGTGCCAAGATTCACCCCAGTAGCATAACATTGACCTAAGTCGGCATTGACCGTGACATTGGGCGGACAGCTGATTGACGGATTCTGATTATCGGTAACAATAACCAGTTGTTGGCAAGTAGCTGTATTTCCTGCATTGTCGGTGACCGTCCAGATGACAGTTGTGGTACCGAGGGGGAACTGAGACGGCGCATTATTCGTCACCGAAGCCACACTGCAGTTATCAGATGTCACCGGGGTGCCAAGATTCACGCCAGTAGCATAACATTGACCTAAGTCGGCATTGACCGTGACATTGGCCGGGCAGCTAATTGCCGGATTCTGATTATCGGTAACAATAACCAGTTGTTGGCAAGTAGCTGTATTTCCCGCATTGTCGGTGACCGTCCAGATGACAGTTGTGGTACCGAGGGGGAACTGAGACGGCGCATTATTCGTCACCGAAGCCACACCGCAATTATCCAATGTCGCTGGTGTGCCAAGGTTCACGCCAGCTGCATAACAAAGACCCATATCAGCATCAACTGTGACATTGGCCGGGCAGCTGATTGCCGGATTCTGATTATCGGTAACAATAACCAGTTGTTGGCAAGTAGCTGTATTTCCCGCATTGTCGGTGACCGTCCAGATGACAGTTGTGGTTCCTACAGGGAACTGAGAGGGTGCATTATTCGTTTCAGAAGCTACACCGCAGTTATCCGATGTCACCGGGGTGCCAAGATCCACGCCAGTAGCATAACATTGACCTAAGTCGGCATTGACCATGACATTGGCCGGTCAGCTGATTGACGGATTCTGATTATCGGTAACAATAACCAGTTGTTGGCAGGTAGCTGTATTTCCCGCATTGTCGGTGACCGTCCAGATGACAGTTGTGGTTCCTACAGGGAACTGAGACGGAGCATTATTCGTCACCGAAGCCACACCGCAGTTATCCAATGTCACCGGGGTGCCAAGGCTTACGTTAGTAGCATAACATTGACCCAAATCGGCATTGACAGTGACATTTGCCGGACAGCTGATTGTTGGATTCTGGTTGTCGTTGACAGTGACCACCTGTGTGCAGGTAGCTGCATTGCCGGAACCGTCAGTGACAGTCCAGGTGACAGTTGTATTACCCAATGCAAAAGCAGTGGGCTCATCATTGGTGACAGAAGCCACAGAACAGTTGTCAGAAGTCGTGGGAGTGCCAAGAGCAACGCCGGTGGCAGTGCATCCGGTGTTGGTATAGGCAGTGACAGGAGCCGGACAGGTAATGGACGGATTCACATTGTCGATGACAGTGACCACCTGTGTGCAGGTTGCCGTATTGTTGGCATCGTCGGTGGCTGTCCAGGTTACCGTCGTTGCTTCCAGCGGGAAGGCGGCCGGTGCATCGTTGGTGATGGTTACTGTCTGATCACAGTTATCCGTGGCCGTGGCCGTGCCGATCGAGCCTACATAGGTGCAGGCTACATTCGTGCCTACAGTCAGGGCTGTCGGGCAGGTGATGATAGGTGGAGTAACATCAGGTTCAGTACCAACAGCCACAGAAGTTGTTTTTACACAACCATTGGCATCGGTAGCTGTAATTATATAGGTTTGGGCAGTTAGCCCGTAAAATGTTCCAACCGGGGATTGTGTACCAATATCAGGAAGGATAGAATAGTTAATCGTACCTGTCCCACCAGTTGCACTGATAACTATGACCCCATCGTTTCCTCCGGTACAACTTACGTTTGTAATCTCGGGAATTATAAAAGTCAGAGCAGCCGGCTGGGTAACATCAATGGTTCCGGTTACCGGACCGCAGGTGTTGGCATCAGTGATGCTGTAAGCCATGGCCGTTCCGGCCGATACTCCGGTAAAGACTCCGGTAGTATTGGTTTGACTGTTAAAGGTATAGCTGTATGGAGCTGTTCCGCCGGTGGCAACAATCGTGACCGTAGCGGTTCCTCCATAACAATCAATCGGATCGGTCACCGTAGCACTGGTCAAAGCAAGTACCGGTGGCAGGGTATTGATCGTTACGTTTGTCCCTGCTGAAATACAACCGTCCGAATTCTTCGCAGTTACGGTGTATGTGCCTGCCGGTACCAGGGTAAATATACCCGTGGTATTAGTATAGGTTGAACCATCAATGCTGTATGTCATGCCCACTCCGGTGGGTGCCGTAACGGTGATCGTTCCGGTGGCTATATCACAGATTGGTTGAGTTAATGTGGCTACCGGCACTGTTGGTGTTTCTGGTTGTGTATTGATGACAACATTAGCTGACGCTATTGAAGTACATCCTGCTGCATTTGTAACTGTATAGGTGTATGTTCCTGCAGCTAAGCCGGATATGGTTGTACTTGCGCCTGTTCCTGTTGTAGTAGTTCCTCCCGGATTTCTTGTTAGCGTCCATGTGCCTGAGGAAGGTAAACCGCTTAATTCCACGCTTCCTGTTGCAATTGTACAGGTAGGTTGTGTTATTGTGCCTACTACGGGCGCTGTTGGTGTTTCTGGTTGTGTATTGATAACCACATTAGTTGATGCTACTGAAGTACATCCTGCTGCATTTGTAACTGTATAAGTGTATGTTCCTGCAGCTAAGCCGGATATGGTTGTACTTGTTCCTGTTCCCGAGGTAGTTGTTCCACCAGGAGTTCTTGTTAATGTCCAGGTTCCTGTTGCTGGCAAACCATTTAAAACCACACTTCCTGTTGCTACAGCACACGTTGGTTGTGTTATTGTGCCTATTGTTGGTGCTGATGGTGTTTCTGGTTGTGCATCGATGACCACATTAACTGATGCTGATGAAGTACATCCTGCTGCATTGGTAACGGTGAAATTGTATGTTGTACCTGCAGTTAAGCCGGATATGGTTGTACTGGTAGTTGAACCTGCTATTGCACCCGGATTGATTGTCCAGGTTCCAGTTGGTAAGCCGGTTAATTCCACGCTTCCTGTTGGAACGGCACAGGTAGGTTGTGTGATTGTGCCTACTGTTGGTGCTGATGGTGTGTTGACTGTCAGGGTTGCCAGCCCGTCGGTTTGTGCGGTACCGCAACTACCTGTGATAATACACCGGTAGTTGTTGCCATTCATACCTGCTGTA
>JAPLDP010000092.1 GCA_026391695.1 Bacteroidota bacterium | reverse complement strand
ACTAACGTTTCGCAGTTGAAAAAATAGTTAAAAAAAATGTAAAAAATGCAGCATGGAAATTTGGCTAATATATTGTTTTATAATATATTAGCAGTGACAAACAAAACAAAAAACCATGCTGCACAACAAAGGTACAAAAAGGATTTATGAATTAAAAAACGGTTTTACCCCTATGTGGGTCAAGCCGGATTTCATTTTAAGTTCTTTGAAATGTTTTTCTTTTTCTGGGTTATGCCAGTGTTTGAATGAAATCAAGGTGAGGGGATATAGTTTTGAGATGGTATTTTCTATTTTGGTATCCCTGCCGTTTTTAGGTTATAGCACTGTTCATTCACTGACCAGAAGTGTAATGGAGGATTATATTCAAGCCCGGAAAGATACGTTTTACCGTTTGAAGAATAATCCCAAGGTATGCTGGCGATCGATATTATGGATGTTTTCGGTGAAATTCAGGAAGGTGGCAGAACAACAGGGGAGACCATCGGCAAACAGAGTAAGATGCCTTGTATTTGATGACACAGTGATATCAAAGACAGGGAAATATATTGAGAAAGTATCCAGGGTATGGGATCATGTGGTTAACCGCTGTGTTTTAGGGTATAAACTTTTGCTGATGGGGTATTGGGATGGAACATCATTGACACCTCTGGACTTTTCGTTACACAGGGAGAGGGGAAAGAATGATGAAAAGCCTTACGGGCTAAAGAAGAGAGAATATAAGAAGCAATACCGTAAAAAACGTCAACCTGGGACACATGCTTGTGACAGGGATAAGGAAACTGATATGACAAAAATAGAAAGTGCCTTGAGGATGTTCCGTAGGGCCATTACACAGGGTTTTCAAGTGGACTATGTATTAATGGACAGTTGGTTTACGTGCGAGGCATTTATTCATGCAGTGTGTAAGGTGAAATCACAAGTGGTACACTTAATCGGGATGTATAAAAATGCAAAAGCGAGATTTTTATATTGCGGACAATTACTCACTTACAGTCAAATCAGAAATATGATTGGCAAGCCCAAAAGGTGCAGGAAGCTTAGGTTATATTATCTTGAAACTTGTGTGGAGCTCAATGGAATACCTTTGAAACTATTTTTCAGTAAGCAAGGGAAAAACGGCAAGTGGAAAGTATTGGTCACAACTCATACAGAAATTACTTTCATAAAGATGATCGAGATCTATCAAATTCGTTGGACGATAGAAGTGTTTTTCAAAGAAAGCAAACAATTACTTGGTCTTGGGAAATGCCAATCCAATGATTTTGATGCCCAAATAGCCGATACTACCTTGACTATGATACAGCACATTTTACTTACCCTGCGCTACCGTTTTGATACGTATGAATCTAAAGGTGAACTTTTTCGCAGCTTACAGGAAAATATGGTTCAGTTAAGATTAAATGAACGGTTATGGGGTTTGTTTATTGAGTTGCTAAATATTATTGACACTCTGTTTGATCAGGAAGATGTAACAACCCTCCTGGAGAAAATCCTCACCAACGATTGGGCATATGAAAAAATCAGCAGGCTATTGAATGATGATCAAATATTTCGACGCGTTGCATAAATCAAAAATGAAAAACGAATAACATTGAAGTGCAAGAGCTTAATAAAAAATCTTTAAGATAAACAGGCTAATAATGAAAGCATAAATTTAGGTGCGAAACTTTAGTTATT
>JAPLDP010000091.1 GCA_026391695.1 Bacteroidota bacterium | reverse complement strand
AAATCGGCTGTCCGACTAATTTTATTTCTGTATCTTTACCCATGTTGCAGTTTTTGGTTCGCAAAACAAAACTACAACATTGAGGGGAAACCCGTTGGGAGTACCCTCTTTTGTATTAATTTAGTCGGTCAGTAGTGATATTTTATTCAACTTTCAACAGGCAAAGAAACCTGTTCGGTTAAAGCAATTGTCAATTAGACATTACATAACATATTTTTGAGATATGGAATGTCTGTAAAGGAAGATTTCTTTTAAGGTTTCCTGTTTTGTTGTCCTCTTTTTAAATAACTTTGCGACTCTTTAATATTAATCTAACCATTCTATGAAAAGGAAACTGTTACTTTTAGCCCTTGCCACTGTTATCCTTATTTTATCGTTATTATACATCGGTAAAAACAAGTCTTCTTCGCAGTCGACAATTTCTGTATCCGGAAAGTCTGATGTAAAGCAGGAGGGGAAATTTGGTCCTGAAGATTGGATGGCCAGACAAAGGGCATATCCATACGGCAAGATAAACGTGAGTGCATATTTGGATGGTATGGAGCAGGCGACCAAACTTCGCCATGCCTCGCCCAAAGGCAGATACAACTGGGAACTTGCCGGTCCGACAAATGTCGGCGGCAGGATTACGGATATTGCTTTCCATCCCAACGCACCATTTACATGGTATATTGGCGCAGCTTCCGGTGGAATATTGAAAACGACAGATGGTGGTGAAACATGGGATAATGTTTTTGAAGATGCTGATGTCATCTCTATCGGTGACATCGCCATTGATCCCAGCGATCAAAGCATCATTTATGCCGGTACAGGTGAAGCCAATGCATCAAGCTACAGCTTTTTTGGAAATGGCGTTTACAAATCGACGGATGCCGGGCAGACATGGCAGCACTCAGGCCTGGAGAATTCAGCATATATCGGACGGATCATCGTCGACTATGACAACCCGCAGCGCGTTTATGTTGCTGCATGTGGGAACCTTTTCACCCCTGACGAAAACAGGGGCATATACCGTAGCCTGGATGGCGGCGCTTCATGGGAAAAGATATTATTCCTCACCGACTCGACATCTGGTGTTGACCTTGTTCAGGATCCGCATAACCCGGATATCATCTATGCCACCATGTGGGAACGCATGCGCGGACTGAATTACCGCAGATCTTTCGGTGAAAGTTCCGGCATATATAAAACGACGGATGGAGGCGATACATGGGATCAGCTGATAAACGGCCTCCCGGTCGGCGATAATGTCGGACGCATAGGCATTGACATTGCCGCTTCCAGTCCAAATACACTGTACTCGTTTATCGACATGGATTATTATGAGGTTAGGGTTTATAGGAGTGATGATGCCGGGGCTTCCTGGGTACGGAAGAACGATGGCCTGCTCCAGCAAATGAATAGTAATTTCGGCTGGTATTTTGGACAAATACGCGTTGACCCGGCTAATGCCGAAAGGGTCTTTGTCCTTGGCGTTTATGCCTACCGCTCCGAAACCGGCGGCAACAGCTGGATGGAAATAGGCGACTGGGACTTTCACGTCGACCACCATGCCCTGAGCATTGATAATTTATCCGGTATGTGTGTGGAAGGTAATGACGGCGGCTTGTACACAAGCTTCAACTATGGCACCACATGGGCTAAGGTGTATAACCTGCCTATCACACAGTTTTATGACATCGAAGTGGATTTTGTCAACTCATTCCGTATCTATGGCGGTACACAGGATAATGGCACAATCCGTACACTGACCGGCAGCCTGGATGACTGGCAGAATATACTTGGCGGTGATGGTTTCTACTGTGTCGTCGACTATGCCAATCCCAGCATCATCTACGCCGAATATCAGTGGGGCGGATTAAATAAATCAACAAATGGCGGCGGGTATTTTGAATCTATCGGTTATGAAATGTACGGCGACAGAACCAACTGGTCATCACCATTGGTGATTCATCCCCTGGAACCCAGTGTACTCTATTTCGGCACATACAGGGTTTGGAAAAGCATTGACTGGGGAACAAGCTGGACTGCCGTTTCAAGCGATATGACCGATGGCGATGATGGCAGTACATGGCATACTGTCAGCACTTTGGCCGTGTCACCATTGGATCCCAGTATCGTACTTGCAGGTACTGATGACGGTCATGTTCATATTTCCGTTAATGGCGGCAGTACATGGAATGAGATATCCGAAGGGCTGCCGAAGCGCTGGATCACCGGCGTGGCAGCAGATCCGCATGATGCCAATACGATCTATGCGACCATCTCCGGCTTTCGCTGGGATGAACCGTTGCCTCATGTTTTCAAATCGACCGACCTGGGCGAAACCTGGACAAGCATTAGCAGTAACCTGCCCGAACTGCCCATGAACTGCATTCTTCTCGATCCTGAAATTCCTAACCGTATCTTAGTCGGATCTGATGCCGGTGTATATTATACTGAAAATGGAGGTCAGAACTGGATAAGCGTTTCACAGGGTCTTGGCAACGTCGCGGTTACAGCAATGAAATTACACAGCCCCACACGTACGCTTATCATGGGTACTTATGGCCTGTCAGCATATAAGATAAATATTGATGATATTTCTGTCGGCATCAGCAATCCATCAGACAATCAGACGTTTATGCCGACGCTTGAGGTTTATCCCAATCCAGCCGGTATCAGTGAAGGTAAAGAGATTTCTTTTTCTTTTGAACTATCCAGATCCGGACATATTGAACTCTCCATCGCCGATATAAATGGCCACCTGATAAGGATACTGAAAACAGGGTACACTTTGGAGGGACCTTATACACAACGCTGGAATGGAACCACAAGCCAGGGTGAAAAATTGAAAGCAGGATTGTATATAGTTCAACTTAAATCCAACGTACAAACGACGAGCAGGAAATTTATCGTTCAATAAGCAGTTCGGGATACAATATTTGTCCTGAATTTCGTTAAACAACTATTATTAATTAAGAATATTATGACTATGAAACGGAAATCATTAATCTCATTATGGATCATTTTGGGATGTGTTGTTTTTTCTTCCGCTGTTTTTGCACAGAATGAAGAGAAGGTCACAGTCAGGGATAAGAATTACCAGGCAAATATTGGTAACCTTAAATTTAAGTCATTTGGACTGGGTTTTCCCGGAATCACAATCAACAGTGTAATGACCGACACGGTATTTATGTTAAATGGATGGGGTAAAGTAATGACTCTTTCAGTGGAGGACGCCCCTGATTATATCACCTATAAGCTCATCCCTGAAACATTGAACCCGAATGCAGAAGGGAAATTAATTATCACTTACGATGCGAAAAAAAAGAATGAATATGGTCGTGTTGTGGATCATTTGAATCTCATTACCAATGATACAGTAAAATCTAAAAAAAGGATCATCATCAGCCCCGACATAATGCCTGACTTCTCAACATTGACCGAACAGGAACGCTCTAATCCGCCGGTTATCGTTTTTGACAGCACCGAGATGAATTTCGGCAAATTAAAAGAAGGGGATGTGGCAACCATTAAATTCCCTTTCAAAAATACCGGTAAAAGAACATTGAACATTTATTCCACTAAGGCATCATGTGGATGCACCAAGGCGGAAACAAGCGTTAAAACTGTGGAACCGGGACAAAGCGGGGTAATAACGGTGACTTTCGACAGCAAACGCAAGAAGGGAGAGCAGAGCTATCATGTTACTGTGATCTCCAACGATATTAAGTCTCCATCAAAGATGATTGCTATAAAGGGTATGGTGGAACAGGTTCCCAAATAAATATATTACATAAGTTCCGGTATACCGGTAAATCCATCTCAAATGAATATCATCATTACCGGCGCCAGTAAAGGTTTGGGATACGAAACGGCAAAAGCATTTTATCACCAGCCCGATAATTGCATCATTGCTATTTCAAGAGATAAGAAACGACTTGAAGCCCTTGCCTCTGAGTGCAAAGTTCCGGAACATACCAGCAGCATATTTCCTTTACCTTTCGATCTCCGGAAAGGGGATTATCATCATGTCCTTAAACCTTCTGTCGCCAAGGTTTTCGACCATGTTGATATACTCATCAACAATGCCGGAATGCTCATTAATAAGCCTTTTGATCAATTTACCATTGAGGAGTATGACGAGGTTTTCGACATCAATCTGAAAAGTGTCATCCGCCTCACCCAGCTGTTTCTCCCTATGCTGCGAAAGGGCAGTCATATTGTGAATATCAGCAGCATGGGAGGTGTTCAGGGTAGTGTGAAATATAGTGGAATGTCACTGTATAACGCCAGCAAGGGAGCCTTGGCTGTCCTTACAGAATGTTTGGCAGAAGAATTCAAAATATTCGGGATAAAGGTGAATTGCCTGGCATTAGGAGCTGTGGATACAGATATGTTCCGTAATGCTTTCCCCGGTTATCAGGCACCTTTGGATGCTGCTACCATGGCTGAGTTCGTCATGCATTTCGCGTTGAATGGTCATAAGTATTTTAACGGCAAAATTTTACCTGTCGCTCTTACAACACCATGATTCAATTGTTTTTTTGAACATGACAAAAAGTAGTGAGATGTGTACAAAAAAATGAGTACATTTGTTATTGCATGGGAATAAACGAATCTTCAGATATCATTTCACATCCCGGGATTGTTGAAAAAGTTGACAATGAGACTATCTATGTCAGGATCATGAACTTATCGGCATGTTCCGCCTGCCACGTAAAAGCGGCATGCAGTATGGCCGAGATGCAAGAAAAGATCATCGAAATAAGAAGAAACTTTAAGGATAATTATAAAACAGGTGAGCAGGTCAATGTGGTGCTTGAAAAATCACTGGGGAAGAAAGCTGTCGTCCTTGCTTATCTGTTGCCATTGCTGATACTTGTTATATCGCTGGTTATCCTTACCTCTTTTTCAATCAATGAAGGTGTAGCTGCGTTGGTTTCCATTTCATTGATGGGACCATACTATCTGGTGTTATATCTGATGAGGAACAGGTTGAAAAATACATTTGATTTTAAAATAGCATAAGCTAATCAATTAATAATTAATAATTTATACATATCATGAAACGTTTTTTATTCTTATCAGGCTTAATTGTATTAAGTTCACTTGTACTTCAGGCTCAGGAAGTGTTTCAACTGACCAGGGTTGAAAAGGCTGTTTATTTTGACAAAACTCCGCCCTTACGGGATATGAAAGTCATCCTGCCGGGACAACGTGACAGGAGCTGGAAAAATGGACTTGTCGAGGATAAATACCAGGAAGAATCCTCAAGAAATCATAGTTTTGAGATTCGTGAAAATTTTACTGATCCGGTTCTGCAGGCTTATTTCGGCAAGCATTCAGTTCGAGGCCCTATTCGCAACTATGATGGAGTGGGTAATGTCAATGGCGTATATCCTCCGGATACGGAAGGTGATGTGAGCCCTGACTATTATTTTCAGATGATTAACCTGTCGTTTGCCATTTGGGACAAACAGGGCAATTTGGTTTACGGTCCTGTCGATAACAGCACATTGTGGGAGGGATTCATCGGTTCATGGACCGGCACTAACGACGGTGACCCTGTTGTGTTATATGATGAACAGGCTGACCGGTGGATGGCATCGCAGTTTGCAGTCAACACTGACATTACCGGAGGTACATACTGGCAACTATTCGCTATATCCCAAACCAATGATCCCCTTGGTTCCTGGTACCGCTATGCATGGCAGTTCAACGCCATGAATGACTATCCTAAGCTTGGCGTTTGGAATGATGCCTATTATGGAACCTTCAGGATGTTCGGCACCCAGGTAAAAGGTGGTGTGGCAGCTTTCGAACGCGATAAAATGCTTATCGGCGACCCCGGTGCCCGCATGGTCTATTTCGACCTGAACACATCAACACTCGAAATCCTGCCTGCCGACGTCGATGGCCCTTCGCCACCCGACGGTACAACATGCTTCTTTACCAGCCTGTCTATCAATGCCCAGAAAATGAAAATTTATGGCTTTCACGTCGACTGGAATAATACCCTTAATTCAACATTCACTCTCCTCCAGCTTATCGATGTGGATCCCTTCAGTGCAAATCTGTCAGGTATTACCCAGCCAGGAACAACACAGACGCTTGATGATATGACCGACAGGTTGATGTACCGCCTGCAGTACCGGAATTTTGGCTCCTGGCAGGTACTGCTTACAAATCATACCGTCAATGTCAGTAATCATGCCGGTATCAGGTGGTATGAGTTCAGGAAAGATGCTAGTAACTGGTACATTTATCAGCAGGGGACCTATTCACCTGATGCCGAAAACCGCTGGATGGGCAGCATAGCCATGAATGGTAAAGGAAACATTGCCCTCGGCTATTCTGTGTCGAGCAGTACCGTTTATCCTTCAGTTAGATATACAGGTCGTACGGCCGATGCTCCACTGGGAGAGATGAACATACCGGAAATGGATGTGGTTGATGGCACAAATTCTCAGTCTGGCGTTAATCGTTGGGGCGACTACAGCATGATGTCGGTTGACCCGGCTGATGACTCAACATTCTGGTATACTCAGGAATATATGAAGTCTCAATGGAAGACCAGAATCGTGACATTTGACTTTGGCCCTATACTGCCACCTTCGATAGATGCCGGCAATGACGATACGATCTGTGAAATGAACTACTTTACCACTCAGGGAATTGCTACCTATTGCGATGGAGTGCTCTGGTCAACCTCGGGCGATGGTAATTTTATACCAAGTCCGCCTAATACCCTTAGTACCACCTATCTACGGGGACCTGATGACATCGCTAACGGCAGCGTCACACTTAAACTGACAGGTTATGGTTATGAAGCGGGCTTTGAATCCTATGACAGCCTGCTGCTCTCTATCGTCAAAAAACCGGATGCCGATGCAGGCATTGATACGACCATATGCAACTACCATACTCTGACACTCTCAGGACAAGCTGAATATGCATCCTCATATTACTGGACGACGAATGGTGATGGGGCTTTCAGTGATACGGCTTCGCTGACTGCCGAATATTTTCCCGGAACCGGGGATATTGCCGCCGGTTCCGTCAAGCTCACACTGCATGCTTTAGCCATCGCTCCGTGCTCCCTGCCTAACACCGATTATATGAAACTGACACTGGATCCCTGCACAGGTATGGACGAAAAATATGCCGATAAGATTGATGTCAAAGTCATTCCAAATCCTACATCGGGAGTTTTCGACGTATATATAAATGGTGTCGGTAATCAGGCTTTCAATGTTCAGGTGACCGATACACAGGGTAACATCCTGTTTTCAGAGCGCAGCAATACACAGGTTGCTTCCTATACCAAGAAATTTGACATGACATATTTTCCGAAGGGCATCTACTTACTGAAAGTTCGGGCCGGGAACTCCCAGAAGGTCGAAAAAATTGTGGTACAGTAGGCAGACTTTTTAAACATCCTGTAAGAGTCATAGTAATAGGTGTATCGGATATTGCTATCTTATTGGTCATCTTACCGGATTACAGTCGTCTTTTCCGATTAATGGAGTCTATCCTTACTTGTCGGGACGACGTATTTGCACGAATTAGGTGTTAACATTCGGTATATCCGGGAGATTCCGGGGCATCGTAGCAGTCGAACATCGGAGATATACACTTATGTTAGTGCGCGGACTATACAGAGCATCCGGAGCCCGTTTGATGATTTTTAGTCAGTGAAAATATAGCAATTAATATAACATGCTACTCAATCTCTCCTGTCCGCACTCCTAATGGTGTGTAAACAGGACTATATGAGTAGGTGTTACAAGATAGTTGAACTAAACCGCCTCTGGCGGTAGTTCCGATTAACATTACCTTTTCAAATACTTTCCGTAAAAGGCAATATGTTAAACCCTTAAAACATATTGCTATGAATGCTTTACGAAAACAAATGATTCAACAGATGCAGTTGAAAGGTTACAGTCCTGTGACCATAAGATCTTATGTCAGCATCATTGCCCAGATTGCATTATTTTATAAAACTCCGGCAGATATGCTGACAGTCGACCAAATCCGGGATTATATCTTGCTTAACATCACAGGGAATAAACGAAGTAAGTCGTGGAT
>JAPLDP010000090.1 GCA_026391695.1 Bacteroidota bacterium | reverse complement strand
CGAAGCTCAGGATTGGGATGATCACTCGAAGCAAAAATAGTACAACGGTAACCATCTTCATTAGCCAGCTTATACATGAATCCATGACCGGATGCAGGATTATCAATCATATCCTGTATAAGCTGCCTGACATCAACCTCGAAGTCCTGATGAGGATCAAGTGTATTTGGCAAATAAACCCTATTCTCCTCTGTGACAGAAGGTTGGTTATTCCAGGTTACTGAATATTTGCCCCATTCCTCAGTAACGCGAGATAACCAGGATTCATTAGAGCCTGATAAGGAGGAATGCTCACCGTTATTTGTCGTGGAATTTGGATTGTTTGATAAATATAACGAAGCATTGATTATGGTTGCACCAGCCGGAATAGCCGAAAGATTAAATTCAATCAGGCTTCTGTAAATATAAGGTTCTCCCTGGAAAGTCCAGGAAACCGCGCAGAAATCAGGATCATAATACAAGTTCAAATCCGGATCCAACGTGGATAACAGGACATCCTTGCCATCTTCAGGGCCAGGTTGTAAAACGATGGTAGTCTGAGTTTGCAAATATACGCTGACCACTTTAGTCACTGTATCTGACAATTCATCCTTGCTGGCTATCAGGGTCACCTCATAATCACCAAAATCCTGGTATACATGTACCGGATTTTCCTCAATAGACTGTACACCATCTCCGAAATCCCATAAATAAGAGAACGCATTCAGGGATTGATTATTAAATGTAACGGTTGTACCGATATTTGAAAATGAGAAATCTGCCATTGGTCTAATAAGATAAGTAATAGTCAGTTTTGGACGAAGTTCAGGAGTGGGATGATCACTCGAAGCAAAAACGGTACACCTGTATCCATCCTCATTAGCCAGCTTATACATGAATCCATGACCGGTTGCAGAATTATCGATCATATCCTGGATGAGCTGCCTGACATTAACCTCATAGTCCTGGTGAGGATCGAGTGTATATGGTAAATAAACCTTATTCTGCTCTGTGACAGGAGGTTGATTATTCCATGTTACCGTGTATTTGCCCCATTCCTCGGTAACACGATATAACCAGCAGGCATTTGAGCCGGATAATGAGGAGTGTTCCCCATTATTTGTAGTGGAATTCGGATTGTTTGATAAATACAACGTGGCACTGATTATTTCTGAGCCACCCGGAATTACCGAAAGATCAAATTCAATCAGGCTTCTGTAAATATAAGGTTCTCCCTGGAAAGACCACGAAACCGCACAGAAATCAGGATCATAATACAAGTTTAAATCCGGATCAAGCGTGGATAACAGGACATCCTTGCCCTCTGAAGGACCAGGCTGTAAAACGATGGTAGTTTGCGACTGTAATGGAATTGCGTATCCAACAGTGAGCGCAACGATCAGGATAAGAAAGTATCTATTCATTTTCTATATCTTTAAACGTATAAATATACAAAATAAACCGATATAAAAAAAATATCCGAAAAAAATTAATGGAGAGAGGGTTTGCGAAACATATTTTGATTTTTAAATATTATCTTTATGGGCTAATCACTTTAGGTAATTTCAGTAAGATTATTCATCATCAGAGAGATGGGGATTTATACACTCCTTACGGGCAGGTTGGTAATATGAGAGAATATGAAGAAAAATGTACTTACCCGAATCTTCTGTTTTTACTATGACGGCTTCAGGGCCATGACTGTCGGCAGAAAGCTGGGGCTGATCATTCTCATCAAACTGTTTATAATTTTCATCATCTTAAAGCTCCTGTTCTTTCCTGATTTTCTCAAATCCCGGTTTAAGACGAACCAGGAGCGGTCGGATTATGTCATTGAGCAACTAACAAAATAAATCAACGTATGCTGGATCTCGTCGATTTCTCAACAGTGGATTGGTCAAGGGCGCAATTTGCCCTGACAGCCATGTATCATTGGATTTTTGTTCCCCTGACCCTTGGCCTGTCATTTATCATAGCTTTTATGGAGACCATATATATCAAGACCGGAAATCCTGAATGGAAAAAAATCACCAAATTCTGGATGACGCTTTTTGGTATCAACTTTGCCATCGGCATCGCCACTGGAATCATCCTTGAATTTGAATTCGGCACCAACTGGTCAAATTATTCCTGGTTTGTCGGTGACATTTTCGGTGCTCCGCTTGCTATAGAAGGCATCCTGGCTTTTTTCCTGGAGTCAACATTCATCGCTGTGATGTTTTTCGGGTGGGATAAGATCAAACCAAAGGCACACCTGTTCTCAACATGGATGGTCGCTATAGGTTCAAACCTCTCAGCTTTGTGGATATTGATCGCTAATGCTTGGATGCAGTATCCGGTTGGGATGCATTTCAATCCCGACACGGCACGCAATGAGATGCTGAATTTCTGGGAAGTCTTCCTGTCACCCGTGGCCATTAATAAATTTCTTCATACCGTTTCATCTTCCTATGTCCTAGCATCTGTTTTTGTCGCGGGGATCAGCGGGTGGTTTCTGCTGAAGAACCGGCATATCCTCTTTGCGAGGCGTAGCATACTCATAGCCGCTGTCTTCGGACTTATCGCTTCCGTCTTCACAGCTTTAACCGGCGATGGATCAGCGCAAAAGATGGCTGAGAAACAGCCAATGAAATTTGCCGCCATGGAAGGACACTATGATGGGATGCATGGCACCCCTCTGATTGCCTTTGGCGTTGTTCCATTGCCAAAAAGAGAAACTGAAAAACAAGAGGTGAATGAGCTTAAATACAGATTCGAAATTCCTAAGCTCCTCTCTTACATGGCTTATCGAAATTTCAACGCTTTTGTCCCGGGCATTAACGACCTGGTAAATGGCAATCCTGATCATGGTATTCTGCCTGTTGCCGACAAAGTTAAAATAGGCCGTATAGCCATTGATGCTCTTGCAGAGTATAAGGAAGCCCGAAAGACAAACGACGATACACGCGCTAGTGAAGCCCTTGATAAGTTCCAGGCCAATTATAAATACTTTGGATATGGGTATTTCGAAAATGATCCCGGGAAGCTTATCCCAAGTGTACCGTTAAACTTTTACAGCTTCCGCATCATGGTCGGTCTCGGCATATTTTTCATAGTGCTCTTTCTTGTGGTTTTAGTAAAATCGATCCGGGGAAGTATTGAGAAGTCCAGGTTCTGGCTGTGGCTTGCCATTATCTCCATACCGTTGGCTTATCTTGCAGGCCAGGCAGGATGGCTCCTTGCGGAAATGGGCCGACAGCCATGGATTATTCAGGATCTTATGCCGACTATGGTCGCCGTATCGCACATCAATGCAGGATCAGTGATGGTGACATTCTGGCTTTTCGCTGTTTTATTCACTACCCTCCTCATTGCTGAAATCACCATTATGGTAAAACAAATCAAATCAGGACCAAAAAATGGAGGGAATGACTAATGTTTGAACATTTATCATATTTCGGATTACAACAATATTGGTGGTTTATAATCTCCCTGCTGGCGTCGTTCCTTGTGTTTCTCATGTTCGTCCAGGGCGGGCAAACGCTTATCTATACGGTTGGTAAAAACGATATGGAACGAAAGATGATTGTCAACGCACTGGGACGAAAATGGGAATTTACTTTCACCACGCTGGTAACCTTCGGGGGGGCCTTTTTTGCCTCTTTTCCATTGTTCTATTCAACAAGCTTCGGAGGAGCATTCTGGGTATGGATGATCATCCTCTTCTGCTTTGTCATTCAAGCAGTTGCCTATGAATTCCGGTCCAAGCCCGGCAACATCCTCAAACGACGGACTTACGACTTTTTCCTTTTTATCAACGGTGCCGCAGGAACCATATTAATAGGAACCGCAGTAGGTACATTCTTTACAGGCGCAATGTTTTCGCGAAACATATACAATTTCACTCAGTGGGAAACGCCATGGCGTGGACTGGAAGCAGTGACAAATATTCAAAACCTGGTGTTGGGCCTGACTATTTTCTTCCTGGCAAGAACATTGGCTATCCTTTACTTTATGAATGCTATCGCTGATAAGAACATTTTCATTAAAGGGAAAAAACAGCTCCTGTACAATGCTATTCCATTTGTCGTACTTTTCCTTTTCTTCACCATAAGGTTAATGTTTATAAATGGTTATGCCTACGATCCGGATACGATGGCAGTGTTCACGGCCCCACATAAATACTTTACAAACTTTATCGAAATGCCCTGGGTGCTGATTCTTTTCCTGGCAGGTGTCATTCTTGTCATGTATGGTATCGTTCTGTCCATTTTCAGGGATTCAACCAAAGGGATCTGGTTTACAGGACCAGGAACCATACTGGCTGTTTTCGCACTATTCATCATTGCAGGATTTAATAATACGTGTTATTATCCGTCTACGTTTGATTTACAGAGTTCGCTGAACATTATCAACAGCTCATCCAGCAAATATACCCTCACAGTGATGAGTTATGTATCCTTACTTGTACCCTTTGTTATGGCATATATTGTATGGGCATGGAAATCGGTTAACAACAGAAAAATCGATGAAAAAGAGATAAATGAAGGGACACATACGTATTAATCAGGCATTAGCTTATTTTAAAATATTCACAGATGTATTGGAAGGAAATTCTTTGGTTGCTGAGCTGGCCGGTATTGATTATTGCCGCTTATCTGGTAATAAAGGCATTAATAAGCCGGTTTGACAGAAAGATTGATCAACCGGAAAAACAAGAAGACATATTGGAATAATCAGATCCCTTCATTCGGGTCATTGCTCCGGATATACTCCAGCATCTCTTTGGTGAAATCAAGATAAAGGACCACCTTGCTGTAATCGAATTCGACGTTATTCTGGTATTGCAGCAACAACGTATCGCCAATCCTTGTATCAGGAAGGATGCCAGCGAAAAAAAAGCCCATCTTTTCAAATTCAGGTGTCAGGTGATAGGTCAAAGGATCTTCAAGCCTCAGGAACATATTGATCGATGAGATATTCTGAACGCAATACCCACGTAAAATCTTCCTTACCTCCTTGAGGATGTTTTCACCATAATGATCAATATACAGTTCACTGCAGCCCTCCAGTTCATTGAGTCCTGTTTTTATGTTCGACTCTTTGCTGTCAAAATGAAGGTTGGAATCTGCAGGTTCCCTGAAATGATGATCGACTCCTAAATTCTTATACAGTTTTTCAATAATATTCTTGTGATGCACAGGTGGGTAAAGAGTGAGCTGTGGCGGATCTTTCAGGTACTTAAAACCGAGTACCACGCTGATGCGCTGCGAGGTGTCATCCGAAATGCCTTTGAACTTCCACGACGAAGGACTGGTAGCAAGCAGGATGCCGGTATCTTTAATTCCAAATTTTACCAGCGATTTCTGAGTAAAGATATGATTAGTAACAGCATAGGCATAAACACCTGTCAGCTCACGTTTTTTGGGGGTGGTGAAAAGAAAATCCACCAGGTGGTTCAATGCGCCCTGACCCCGGTATTCAATATTGACGAAGGCAAAAGTCAGCTCAGCAATGGTTTCATCAGGATGTTGAAAGAGTAAGGCTGCATGCCCCATGAACTCATTATTTTTTGTCACGGCCACAGCCGAAATCATCTCACCTGTGTCATTCATTTCCACAAGCCGCTCGGGGTAATAGATGTGGTCGTCGAAGAAAGAATAACCATGCGATTTATAGGCACAGCGCGAAACCTCAATGGCTTCTTCAGGTTCCATGGCTCTCACATTGAAATCGATTTTGCCGGTGATGACCTTAGGGTCTTCCGCAATCTGATCCAGGTCTTCGTTTTCTGCAGCTTTCTGACCTGATCCGTGCAGGTACTTCACCATATGTACCTCTTTGCCCAAATGACCGAGGTTTTGGAATGACAGATCATCCACCACTTTCTGAAGCATAAAGACGCCCAGCCCTTCGGTCGACAAGTCCTCAATGTTTTTCGTGATATTGAACCTGGCTATCCGGTTGGGATCGAAAGGGATGCCCATATCTTTAACAATAATTTTTATCCCGTCAGGAATTTTCTGACAGATTATATCGATAGTCTTGCTCTCTTCTTTATCGTACGCATGCTTCATGACATTAGTAACAGATTCTTCAACAGCAATGTCAATTTGGTTTAAGGCATTACCCTTGAATCCTATTTTTTTAGCTACATCCCTCACAAAGAATTGTGCAAGGTCAAAATATTCAAGGTTATTCGGCACCGTCAGTTTAAATGATTCCAGGTTTTCCATAAGTGATCAATATTTTTCAGGTGCTGAAATTAATCAATATTTTTGACTGGCGTTAAATATATAATAAAAAACGTGATTCAATTCCGAAGTAGACACACGGATGTCATCTCTTTGAAGAGATGCCATCCGTATCTCTTTGGAGAGATGCCATCCGTGTCATTTCGGATGATATCTTTAAAAAAGATAGCATCCGTTTCATATTTTGTGTAGCTTTGTATACCCAATCCCTGAATGCCATGAAATACATTATTCTCCCAATCCTCCTGGCATGCATGACCTGCTCATTATGTTCCGGTCAATCACTGCAGCCTCCTGATGAAGACCAGTATAGACCGGATGAATATCCGGCATGGATCGACTTGATGAATGATCCATCGGTCAATTTCTATGATGTTAAACAGGCCTTTGACGAGTATTTCGCCGACAGGCCGAAAGACAGAGGCACTGGGTGGAAACAATTCAAACGATGGGAATGGTTTATGGGACAGAGGGTTTATCCTACCGGCAACAGGGTTAATCCGTCACAGGCATGGGAAGAGATCTCCAAATTCAGGAAGAGCTATCCGGCAGAAAAATACCGCACCAACAGCAACTGGACTGAGCTGGGGCCTTTCACCTATCTCAATAACACCGGGCACTGGAGTGCCGGCCTCGGCAGGATCAATGTCATCGCACGCCATCCGTATGATTCCCTCACATTTTATATTGGTTCTCCTTCGGGAGGATGCTGGAAGACCACAGACCAGGGTGAGCACTGGATGCCGCTCACCGACTTTCTGCCGGCCATTGGCGTATCGGCTATCGCAATAGATCCTGACAATCCTGAGACCGTTTATATCGGAACCGGTGATAAAGATAACGCCGACACATACAGCATCGGAATATTAAAATCCACCGACGGGGGGTATACGTGGGAAACCACCGGATTAACTTGGTCGGTGGCCCAGTTCAGGAACATCGCTAAAATTCTTATAAATCCCCATGCCACCAGCGAGATATTTGCAGCGACAAGCGCCGGACTTTATAAATCGACCGATGCAGGAAATTCATGGTATAGCGTCCTGTCAGGTGACATTGACGATATAGAGTTCAGGCCTGGAAATCCCGACATCGTTTATGCTGTCACCAAAAAGTTTTACCGCTCAATTGACGGAGGCGAAACCTTCACCCAGACGACAGGATTGCCGACGAACTTCAGGGTTCAGATAGCGGTTACAGATGCCCGCCCCGACTGGATCTATTTCTTTTCTTCGCAGGATGGCATCTACCGTTCAGAAAATGGTGGACTGGATTTCACCAAACGTTCCAGCCAGCCTAATCCCGGCGTTCAGGACTGGTATGACCTCGCCATGGATGTGTCGGATGTGAATCCCGAAGAAGTGCATATCGGTGAAGTCATCACCTACCGGTCGCTGGATGGCGCTCAAACGTGGACACTGACCACCGACTGGACATGGAACAACCCGATAGGATATACACACTGTGATATCCACGAGATGGTGTTCTATGGCGGCACATTATATGTAGGCAGCGACGGGTTAATATGCAAGACCACGGATGCAGGAGATACCTGGACGGATTTTTCGGTAGGTTTAAATATCAGGCAGTTTTACCGAATTGGCTGTTCTCAGAACAATCCTTATAAGATACTTGGCGGATCACAGGATAATGGCACAAGCGTCTATTCCTATGACTACTGGCATGAGTGGCTCGGAGCCGACGGGATGGAATGCGCCGTGAATTATCTGGATGAAAACATCGTATATGGCACCTCACAGTTTGGTAATTTCTATAAATCCATAGCAGGAGGCAACTTCGGCAATGTCGACATAGCCCAGCCCGGCGGCGGCGGATGGATAACACCTTTCGTCATGCACCCGACAAATCCCGACATTCTGTTCGTTGGCAATACCAACGTGCGTAAAACCACCGACGGGATGATGAGCTGGACGACCATCTCCAGCCTGGGTAACTCGGAAATCAATGGCCTTGCCATTTCCCAATCCAATCCTGATTACCTTTATGTCTCAAAATCGGCAAACATATACAGGACAAGCAACGGCGGCAGCGAATGGGTACAGATAAACAATGGATTACCTAATATATACATCACCTATATCGCTATTCATCCTTCCGATCCGAAGATCGTGGCTATAAGCCTTTCAGGATACACTGCCGGTGAAAAAGTTTACATCACATACGATGCAGGTAATACCTGGGAAAATATTTCCGGTAATTTACCGAATATCCCTGCCAACTGCGTGGTTTTCGCTGATGATCCGCTAAATCCTCTATATGTTGGAATGGATGTGGGGGTATATTACCGTGACAATACTTTAACCGAATGGGAACCTTTTATGACGAGCCTCCCCGATGTGATTGTGGATGAGCTGGAAATTCATCATGCATCAGGCATGATACGTGCAGGCACCTATGGCCGCGGACTGTGGGAGTCACCTATTCATGCTTCGGTTCCGACAGCCGCATTTACCTGCAATCAGACCACCATACCTGTTGCATGCAGCGTCGATTTTACCAGTCTGTCATCAGGAATACCCGAAACCCTCGAATGGCATTTCGAAGGCGGCACACCTGAAACATCGAATGAAAAAAATCCTTCAGGCATCATATATTATGTTGAAGGCTCATATGACGTCACATTAACCGTCATTAATGACCTTGGAACAAACACACTGACAAAGGAAGATTACATTACCGTGAGCTCTACCCTATTGCCAGGTACCAATTTTTCGGCAGATGATTCAATTGTTTGCAGCAACCAGAACATCATCACATTCAATGACCTGACAATTTATTGCCCCAATGCCTGGAACTGGAGCATTGATCCCGGCACCATCACCTTTATGGAGGGCACGAATGCCAGTTCACAGAATCCTGTTGTCAGATTTGATGAGAACGGCACCTATACAGTAACACTGACTGCGTCGAATGTCAATGGATCTCAAGCTCTGGTGAAGAATGATTACATCTCGATAGGTGGTTTATCACTTCCATTTGCCGAAGATTTCGAAGCCCCCGCATTCAGGAATGGCTGGACAATTATTAATCCCGATGCAAAGATAACGTGGGAGCTTGCTGACGTTGGTGGTAACACACCGGGAAATAAAGCCGCCAGGGTAAATATCTATAATTATACCGTGCCTCCCGGACAACGTGACAGGTTGATTTCCCCACCCTTCAACCTCACAGGGTATGGCAATGCGTACCTGAGCTTTCAGCATGCCTATGCGAAACGGTACTTCCAGATTACCGACTCGCTCATCATCTATATTTCAGATAATTGCGGTTCAACATGGACACGAATTTTTGCCGGCGGCGATAATGGTTCTGGCAGCTTTGCTACCCATGAGCTCACAACAGACGAATTCATCCCTGCAGTGGCGGAAGACTGGTGCGGTGGCGGCTATGGAAGTGAATGCAATATATTGGATATCTCTGCATGGACCGGACAAAGCGATGTACAAATTATGTTTGAAACCTATAATTACCTGGGGAATAACATTTATATCGATAATATCACGGTTACAAATGCTATATCAGTCGATCCGAACACACCCCAGCAACCGGTTATGGATATCTATCCTAATCCATCAACAGATCAAATACATATTTCTATACGGAATGTAACTGGAGAGGTTGAAGTTGAATTAATGAATCTCCAGGCACAGGTAATTCAAAAAGAAAAGATTGCGGGTCATGATGGTGTTTATAGTGAAAGTCTTGATCTGGCAAATTATCCAAAAGGTATTTATCTGATAAGACTGATTGGGCACAACTGGCAAAAGATACAAAAAGTAGTTATTAAATAGCTGAAAGTTCGATTTCTTTTTAAACCGCAGAGGACGCAAAGAAGGCACAGAGGTCGCAAAGTCCTGCGATTAAATCTTCTTTGCGTTCTTTTATTCAATATCACCTCCCATGCAACTATTTTTTACACCTGATATTTCGAAAAATAATTACATACTGAGTCCTGAGGAATCAAAACATTGTATCCGGGTACTGCGGCTGAAAAAAGGAGATACAATTTACCTTACCGACGGCAATGGCAACCTGTTCAGTGGCATCCTGTCAGATGATAATATTCGTGGCTGTGCTATACAGATTGTCTCGGCTCAGAATGAATATGGAAAGAAGAACTATCATCTTCATATTGCTATTGCACCGACAAAAAACATCGATCGTTTCGAATGGTTTCTGGAAAAGGCAACGGAGATTGGTATCAACGAAATCACTCCTTTAATCTGCGAACATTCCGAACGAAGAACTGTCAATACGGAGAGGTTGAATAAGATACTGGTATCGGCTTTGAAGCAGTCGCTTAAAGCGTATTTACCGGAATTGAATCAGCCGGTCAGATTCAATAATTTCATAAAGGAGAAAAGAGACTCTCAGAAATTAATTGCATGGTATGATGAAAAGAATTTGCTGATGAAGGAGACGTATAATAAGGGGAAGGATGTGGTTGTTCTCATCGGGCCGGAAGGCGATTTCAGTTCCGGGGAAATACGGATGGCAAGGGAGGCAGGGTTTGTGGCTGTGAACCTCGGTAACAGCAGGTTAAGGACGGAGACAGCGGGAGTGGTGGCGTGCCATACAATAAATTTGTTGAATGAGTAAAATTTTTTCCTGGATGTGGCATTTCAGCGGGATTACTTTTCCCTTTCGCCCAAATGACGTATCGCCTTAATCAGCTCCGTTAAAATGGAGATAATCGAAATGACCATCATTATTAGCAACACTATTTTCACGATCTTATTCACTTGGCTGGTTGCAAAATCAAATGGGAAAATCACATAAAACATGATAGTCGAAAGTGCGAAGAACACATTTGCAATGGCTTTCAGGAGGTGCCGGAACCATTTTGGATCATACAAAAAATAGAGGGCATGAGCGGCTATTGAAGCATAAAAGGATAACCTGATATACCAGAGGAGATCATTGTATTCCTCAGTAAGAAATGGCACGCCCCAATCGTACAGATGTTCGAAGACATATACCAGTACAAATAAAACAATGATGGTAACCAGGTATCCGAAACGCCGGGCTATCCAGAAGGTGTCGGGCTTTTTCTGTGATGAAAATTGTTCTTCCATGATTTGAATATTTAAGTTGTAAATATAGCAAATCCAGGAATATCGATTATAAATGTCACGATCACTGCGTTCACCCTCCCAATCTTTACGTTTACAAACTCTACCCCGGCGTTAGTAAACTTTTCTCATATCTGGCATTGAGAAGTTGTAATTTTATCAGAGAACAACCTCACCCCCCCGACCCCCTCTCCTCGGTCCCCGCGTACGCGGGGATCAGCGAAGAGGAGGACAACGCAATTCTCGACTGAGGTGAAAAAAACATCTACCTATGAAAACCATTACCCTTCTTTTCTGCAGCTTAGCTATTGCGGGTGCAGTTCAGGCGCAAATCATCCATATCCCTGCTGATTATCCTACGATCCAGCAAGGGATAAGCGCTGCGATTCCCGGTGATACCGTATTGGTATCCGATGGTAACTACTATGAACAGATCAACTTCCTCGGCAAAAAGCCGCTCATAGTGGCCAGTGAATTTCTTATGGATGGCGATACCAGCCATATAAGCAATACCATTATTGACGGAAGCCAGCTGACTAATATGGACAGTGCTTCGGTGATTTATTTTGTTTCAGGCGAGGATACAACATCGATTATCTATGGATTTACCATTCGCGGAGGGAAAGGAACAATTGCTGCCAATACCGTGATTGACCGTATGGGCGGAGGCATTTTTATTTCCGGCGCCGGCGCCAAAATTATTCATAACAGGATTACACGCAATACTCTCGATGGTACACAACCCGCCAATGGGGAGACAGTATTTGGAGTCGGTATTGCAACAGACACCGCAGGGTTTGCTTCCAATTGGGTCGTTATCGAGAACAATATCATTGACAAAAATTCAGCTGTTTCAGAAAGTTCGGCTGGTGCCGGAGGAATTTATATAATTACTAACAGCAGAATAATAAATAATCGCATATCTGATAATACGTGCATTGGGAGTGGTGCACAGGCTGGGGGGGCTGCTCTGCGATTCTTATGAATATCCTTTTTCCCTGGCAACGGTACATAATAATTTCATTATAACTTTTCTTTTACAGTTAACGCACAAATAATAAGTGCATATGATTGATAATTAATATTATACAAAGAAGGATTTTGAAATTTTGGTAAAAATGTGGTGCCAAATAAAAATGCTTTAAGTATTGACTTTATTGTTTTAAT
>JAPLDP010000089.1 GCA_026391695.1 Bacteroidota bacterium | reverse complement strand
GTATCAGAAACAAGATGGGTATTTGGGCTTTTTGTATCTTTACTCATGGAAAAGTTTGTTTAAAAGTTTATACACCTCAAAGATAATGATTATCAATGAGATAACAAACTTTTCCATTTTTTTATGAATAATTCAGGTTAAGCAATAACTCCGGAATTTTGATTTCAAAATCCGGTACGCCGGAATGACGGCGTTTGAGCATTTGTTCCAAAATATGGGTTGTTGTGTTAAGCTGTTCGCTTTCTTTAACCTGAACTACAATTTTATCAAGTTGATTGGTTGAAGTGGTCGTACTTTCATCGGAGGAAGAAAATGCCACCACGTCGTCGCCTGCAACAACAACGCTACCGCCCTGGTTTGAGCTGGGTGTAATGAGGGAACGGTCTCTATAACGCAGGAGAACGGTCTGTATTGGCGCATAGATATTGTTATTATAATCGCTGATACCGAGGTTTTCGGAGCTTCCTTCACTGACGCGCAGATTTTCGAGAGTTCCGATGACCTGCAGCCAAATATTTCCACATTTGAGGTATTTGCCGACAGGATTTTCCTGCGAGAAAAACTTGGCCTTGATTGTTGGTCCAATAATACATACAGCTTTACCTTCGGTCAGTTGCTGCTGATTAAACATATTGCCCGAAGATAGTTTAAGATTATAGACTTCAAAAAAATCAGGAGTGACACCTGTGAGTTTGGCTGAGGTTCTGATGCCATCTTTCAGGATATAGGTATCATATATGACTTCCGGGCTGATTTTAAGAACAGACGGGATGATCTTTTTAATGCTTTCAGCGTCCCTGATGGTCAATCCCGGTGAATATTTATTCTGGGTTTTTCCTTGTTGTTCTTCTTTTTGTTTATCGATATCCGACTTTGGAGTGATGACGATATTATTTACGCCGACCAGTTTCATCTGGTCCAGGATTTCCTGTCGCGCCCCAGTACCAATAGCAAGCATGGCAATAACTGCAGCCACACCGAAAATGATGCCGAGAGCGGTCAGTATGGAACGGAATTTATTGGCAAAGACGGCTTCAATGGCAATATTAACTACATAAATATATCTTTCGAGGTTCATTTGCTATCTCTTTTTTTTCTGCCGTCGCCACCTTTGAGGCCTCCTTTATCCCTGAACATTTTCATTTGTTCAGGAGTTATTTCACTACCTGTGTCAAATGGCATTTCTTTTTTGATGGTATCACGCCTGGAAGCTTTTTTTCTGGCATCATCTAATTGGATTTTTTCCAACAGGTCAGGATCGAGTGTTACTAATTTGAATTTATCTGTAATTTCAGGAGGCGAAAGATAGATCTGTTCTGCATGGTCAAGTCCGGCTCTTACAATGATCTCATTTTCATTACTTTCTCCCGTGACAACCTGCTGTCGGGTTTTTTTATCCGTATAAACAAAGGTGATACTATCATTACTATGTATACATTCAATCGGAACATACATCACGCTGTCAATCACAGATGTGACGATCGTATTTTTAGTTGTCATAGCTGGGCGGAGGATAGAATCATATTCATTGACTTCGATTTTTACTTCGAAGACTTTGGCGTTAGAGTTACGCATTTGTTCACCGATATTAGCAACTTCGATCACTTTACCGGAATATTTTTTTTCAGGGAAGGCATCAACGCCGATTTCAACGGGTTGTCCTATTTTAACTTTACTAATATCAATTTCATTCACATACGTACGGGATATCATTTTGGACAGGTCGGGGAGAGTAGCGACAACATTATCCCAGGCGCTTACCGTACCTCCCACACCAAGTTTACTTCCATCCCAGTCCCGTTTATAGATGACCATACCTGCTTTGGGAGCCCTGATAATGAACTGATCTCTCACTGAGAGGTTCTGTTCGAGGTTGCGTTTCTGTTGTTCCAGAGTGACACTGACTTCCTGCATGGTAGCTTTTGCTTTTTCCAGCTTAAGGTTATAGTTTTTAATTGCCTCCTCATAATCTCTCTGGGCTTTCTCCAGTTCGATCTCATACTGGCGCACGGTTGCAGGAGGTTCATATTTAGATTGATCAAGTTTAATTTTTCTTTCTTCGAGATTATATCTAAGGTTAATCAGTTCATTCCGGGCATTACGCAGATCCATTGTTGTATCAAGTTTAGTCTTGATATGCTGAGATTCCAGTTTTTCGACTTCGCTTTCCAGGTCTTTGATCCGGTTAGAGATTTCGGTTCTGTCGAGTGTGGCAACATATTGGCCGGAATCGACCACAGTGCCATCAGGAATTATATCTTCGATTTTAACATTCCATATCCTGATGCTTCTGAGGTCGGCAGGACCAAAGATTTTTTCTGAATTTTTAGCTTCCAGTTCACCGGTTGTTGTCACATTAATACGGAATTCTCCTGTTTTTACGGGAACGAGGATTTTTTTGGGTTCAGTTTTATTGGAACCCAGAAAATACCAGAGGATGAAGATCAGGATGATGAGAATTCCGAAAGCTATGTAAATATTTTTCTTCATAAAAAAGGTTTATGCTTTGCACGTGAAAGAGGTTTATTTCAGAAGTTCCTTAATAAGATCTCCGACGCCAACGCCATCTGCTTCTGCCTTATAGTTCCTGACGATTCTGTGGCGCAGGATGGAAGCTGCAACGGCCTCAACATTTTCAATATCAGGCGAATATTTCCCATGAATAGCTGCATGGCATTTAGCGCCGATAATCAGGTACTGTGATGCGCGGGGTCCGGCTCCCCATGTAAGATAGTCATTTGCCCATGGGTGTGCGCCAGATGTCAGGGGGCGAGTTTTCCCAGCCAGTTTTACAGCATAACGGTAAACATTATCAGGTACAGGTATCCTGCGTATCAGATTCTGGAAAAACAATATTTCTTCCCTGTCGAGAACAACACTGGGTTCAGCATAATAATCGGATGTGGTGTTCTTGACAATGTTGATTTCTTCATCAAAGCTGGGATAATCGAGCCAGATATTGAACATAAAACGGTCGAGCTGAGCTTCGGGGAGGGGATAGGTTCCTTCCTGTTCGATAGGATTTTGTGTAGCCAGAACGAAGAAGGGCTCCTGGAGGTGATAGGAGGTGCCGGCGACAGTCACAGCTTTTTCCTGCATAGCTTCCAGGAGAGCTGACTGAGTTTTTGGAGGAGTACGGTTGATTTCATCGGCAAGGATGATATTGGCAAATACAGGACCCTTTACAAACCTGAATTTACGATTTTCATCCAGAATTTCTGTACCGATGATATCGGAAGGCATCAGGTCAGGAGTGAATTGTATGCGGCTGTATGTCAATCCGAGGGCTTTTGCTATAGTGTTAACCATTAATGTCTTTGCCAGTCCTGGAACGCCGACCAATAAACCATGTCCTTTACTAAAAATGGAGATGATCAGGCTATTGACTACATCATCCTGACCGACAATGACTTTAGCGATCTCATTTTTAAGGATCTTATATTTATTGACAAATGCATCAAGGGCTTCAACATCATTTATATACTGCATGATTGTTTTCTTTGGCATTAATGGTTAAATGTGAATATCAGTGATGATTAAGAGGTCAGAACCATTTATTCTGGAAAACACAGTTCTTATACCTGTCATTAATTTTGACATAAGAATCATTTATTTTTTCTCTGACCCAGTCCTGGATAACCTGATTTCGTTCATCATCCAAGGCCATTGATTGTATGGTATTGTAATCATCTTTCATGTTGAGGCGGTGGGGTTCGGTGCGGTTATTAAGATAGAGGATGCGATAGGCTTCTTTACCTCCCTCAGTGACAAATTTTACTGCTTCGGAAACATTATTAACTTCCAGGTTATCGATCACAAAGAAAAGGCCCGGGTCGAGTTGATCGGCCTGGAATGAGGTATTATTGGTTTGTGAGTTAATAATGAGGCCGCCGTTGACTTTTCCGGGGTCATCGGAGAACTTCAGGGCGGCCTCTTCGAACGTCATGGTTTTATTTACAATCAGGGCATGAACGCTATCGAGGGTCATTTTTGCTTTTTCCATGTTGTCGGGTGACACTTTCGGCTGAATAAGGATATGTCGTACATTGATATAATCACCATTTCTCTCAATCAACTGTATGATATGATATCCGGCTTCCGTTTTGATGATTTCTGACACATCGCCAGATTCTTTGAGGTTAAAGGCAGCTCCTTCAAATTCGGGGTACATGGTTCCCCGTGTAAACGTACCTAGTTCACCGCCTTTAGATGCTGAGCCAGGATCTTCGGAATAAAGGATCGCGAGAGTCGAAAATTTTTCTCCATTGATGATACGGTCACGCAAGGCTTTTATTCTGTCGTAGCTAATGGTGAGTTCTTCGAGGCTGATGGGTGGATTTTTAACGATCTGGCCTATCTGGTATTCTGTATTGATCAGTGGCAGGCTGTCTTTTGGGATGCTATTGTAAAAATTTTTGACGTCTGCGGGGCTAACCTGGATGTCAGCGGTGATTTTGTTCTGAATCTCTTCGATCTTCATTTGCTCTCTAACCAGTTCCCGAAGTTCTTCTTTAATTTCGATAACGGATTTCTGGTAAAATTCTTCCAGTTTTTCTTTGGAACCAAACTGAGTAATATAATACCTCAGCCGGGCGTCCATGCTTGTTTCCACTCTGCTGTCGGTAACCTCTATGCTATCTAATTCAGCCTGATTAAGAAGGAGCTTCTGATAAAGGAGACTTTCCAGTATTTGGCAGCGGGTGGCTGATCCCGGAGTGATTTTACCCTGCATCCTATATTGCAGAATCTGGGTTTCTATGTCGGAATAAAGAATAACGTTATTGCCCACAACTGCGACAATTTCATCGATGAGTTTTATTTGTGCTGCAGCAGGTGGAATAATGAACAGAGCAATAACTGACCATATTCTAATAATCTTCTTCATCATTTTTGATAGATCTCAAAATCATCGTTTTTAACGGCATCATCAAAAATTTTACGGTGCATTCTTTCAATGATTTCCAGTTTACGTTTATTGATGATGATATTTCTGATATTTTCTTTTTCAAAGCTCAGGGGTGAAGTACTTTCCTTGATTTTAAAATCGAAGAAACGCACAAAATACTTGTACGAAGAATCCTGAAGTTCAATATACCGATTGTTTTCGAGGAACATTTTCTCATTATAGGTGTCAATCGGAATTACGTTTAAGAGCTCATTAAAAAGCATCCACTGGTCTTCCAGATAATAATTAACGGCAGATTTCTTACAATATTCTGCCAGTCTGTCTTTATCATCCGGATCAAATGAATTCAGGTAAGTTTTTACAGGGAATGTCACACTTTTATCACGTTGAATAATAACAAAATTGACCTTGATGATATTATCTTTCAATTCAAAGTTTTGTTTATTTTTTTCGTAATAATTATCAATTTCCTGATCGGTGACCACAGTATCAAGATTTTGTTTGATGAGGTTGGTTTCGTACTCGTATATGATCAGAGAGTTCCTGTAATTTTCGAGTTGCTTTGTGAAATCTTTCTGTCCTGCAGGAAGATTTGCCTCAGCTTTTTCAAGAATAAGTTGCTGTAGGATCCAGTTATCAATATATTTTCGGGATATGCTGATACTATCTTTTGCATTGGTTCCAGGTTTAATCAGATCGGACAGTTCAGATCTGGAAAGATTCTTTTTATGCACACGGGCGATGAAGTTGTCATTCTTACCGGAATGATTTGCCGAGCAGGAAACCAGGAATATCAATACTATAGAAATAAACCTTCTCAAAGTTTTTAATCAAAATTATTTAATGGATTCAAGTACGGCATTATTGACTACCACTGGGTACTTTTCATGCAGCGTTTTGATCCATTCTTTCTCAAGGAAGTTCTGGTAGTCAGCAGTGATAATCCCCCGTGCCTCACTGAGAGTTTTAGATTGAGGAGGTAGAAGGTCATAGATATAGACAAAAACCGTGTTACCTTCTTTCTGGAAATTATCCGACAGACCTTTAGTCCAACTGATCTGGTCGATGATGTCATTATCACCCTTTTGGTATTTGTCACGTATGATTGTCAGATATACTGCCGTATCCTGATTAATTATATTCAATATTTCATCACTGGGTGTGTTAGTTGCTGCCAGTTCCCTTGTTTTCTGTACGTATGCGGGATTACTGAGAGTAAAAACAGAAGCATCAATGCGCTGATCCCACATATAGTCATTGCTGTTTTTCTTATAGAAATCTTCCAGTCCAAGGGTGTCTTTTATGGCTTTGGACCAGACTTTTTGATCTGTCAATTCAAACAGGAGAATACCATCCCTGTATTCTTTCATCAATGCCTTAAACTCGGGATACTTATCCTCAAGGCGGCTGTCCTCGTGATTCAGGATGGTTTCTTCGACATATGCTTTGTATTTGTTGTTCACATAGATCTGGAAATTTTCCGGGAGGCCATTGATTTGTTTTTCATTCAAGAATCCGGCAAAGTCATATTGTGTATATTTCTTTCCGGCCAGTTTAAACAAAGGCTTCTTGAGATTAGCAGCTTTAGCTACATCCCATTTCCCTTTAAAGATTGAAGAATCTATCAACTCGTAAATGGGTTTGAGTTTTTTTCTTTTTTCTTTGAAGTGGTAATCTTTTTTCCGTGAGTCGATAAAAGATTCCTTGCTGACCACTATTCTGTCGTTTTTTATCACTTTTTGTTTCAGGTCGGACATATTATCTTCCATAGATCCTATCTCTTTGTTATCGAGTAATTTAACTAAATGCCAGCCATAGGTTGTGAGGAATGGTGGCGTAATATCACCTTTTTGTTTCAACTGGGAAACCTGGATAATAAATTCCGGTATCATTCTATTCACTCCAAACCATGGTAATACTCCACCTTTATCTGCAGTACCCTTATCGTCAGTATATTCCTTAACGGCTTCTGTGAAATCTTTACCGTTGATGATGTCCTTGTAGGCCTTGAAAGCTTTGTCTTTAGCCCGGAGTGAGTCATCGGGTGAGGCATTAGCCGGTATACGGATAAGGATATGAGCGACCTGGACTTTTCCCATGGCGGGTTTTTTATCTGTGACCTTAATCAAGTGGTAACCATAGTTAGTACGGACAGGCTGTGACACTTCTCCGACAGGCGTATTATAAGCTGCTGTTTCGAAAGGGTAGACCATATCCAGCACGGTGAAATATCCGAGGTCACCAGCATTACCTTTCATTGCCGGCCTTTTAGGTGATGCCGGGCGGTCCTGTGCAGATGGATCTTCGGAATATTGAACTGCCATAGCGCCAAAATTTGCTCCTCCCATGATCTTGTTTCTTATATCCGTTATTTTGTTAAAGGCTGCGAGTGTATCTGCGGGTAATGCATCCGGTCCCACCCTGATGAGGATATGACTGACGCGTACATCCAGCTTTTCTCTGTCATAAGCCTCCCGTATGAGTTTCTCAACCATCTTTTCATCAGTAAGATAAGGCTGGGCAAGTTGTGTCCTGTATCCTTTCAGCTCGTCAATAAAAGCTTTAACAGTATCCAGTCCAAGATCTTCTGCTTCTTTAACTTTTAATTTGAAATTGATATACAGGTCGAGATATTCCTCGATGGATTTTTTATCCAGGACATTACTGTTGACGTTGTTTTTTCTATAAACGTTCAGGAATTCCGATTTTGTAATCCCCTCACCTGCGATGGTCACAAGAACCTTATCTTTTTTTTCATTTTGAGCAAAGCCGCTATTCAATCCAATGATCAGGAACCAAATGAATAGGCTCAGACTGGCTATCTTTTTCATATTCAACATTTTGTTAATAGACTTGCTTTTAAAGGGTTATTATTAATAATAGGATAAATTATCGGCTGTAGTTAGGAGATTCCCTGACGATGGTTACGTCGTGGGGGTGACTTTCGGTGACGCCGGCGGCGGTGATTCTGATGAATTTTGCCTGCTGGAGTTTTTCAATATTTGAAGCGCCGGTGTAACCCATACCTGAGCGGAGGCCACCTACCATTTGATGAATTACTTCGGCTAGAGATCCTTTGAATGGCACTCTACCGACGATACCCTCAGGCACGAGTTTTTTTAAATCATCTTCCATATCCTGGAAGTAACGGTCTTTGGAGCCTTTTTGCATGGCTTCGATAGACCCCATGCCACGGTATGTTTTGTATTTTCTTCCTTCATAGATGATGGTTTCACCGGGAGATTCTTCAACGCCTGCGAAGAGCGACCCGGCCATGATAGAATGGGCTCCGGCGGCTAATGCTTTGGTGATATCACCTGTATAACGGATGCCGCCATCGGCGATAATAGGAATACCGCTACCCTTGATGGCTTTAGCCACATTGAAGATAGCCGTGAGTTGAGGGATGCCGATACCGGCGATAACTCGTGTGGTGCAGATTGAACCCGGACCTATACCGACTTTTAAGGCATCTATTCCGATTTTTGACAGATCCCGGGCAGCTTCACCTGTGCCGATGTTACCAACCACAAGCTGGACGTTTGGGTAGTGTTTTTTTATTGTCTTTGCCATGTCTCTGACGCTTTTTGTATGAGCGTGTGCCGTATCGATGACAAGGGCGTCGACATTTTGGTCCACGAGTGCCTGAACCCTCTCCAGCGTGTCGGAACCCACACCAATTGCTGCAGCGACGCGCAGCCTGCCTTTTTCATCCTTACAAGCATTGGGGCGTGTTTTGATCTTGATAATATCTTTATAAGTGATGAGTCCGACGAGTTTCCGGTCTTTATCGATGACAGGAAGCTTTTCAATTTTATATTGCTGGAGGATGTCCTCTGCCTGATCGAATGTAGTGGATTCATTGGTAGTGATCAGATTATCCCTGGTCATGACTTCAGCCACAGGTCTGCCGAGATTTCTCTCAAATCGCAGGTCTCTGTTGGTGATGATGCCGACAAGCTGTTTCTTTTTATTGATCACGGGTATTCCGCCGATGCTGTGTTCTTTCATGATAGTGAGTGCATCGATAACCCTTGCTCCCTCATCAAGAACAATAGGATCGATGATGATACCGCTTTCGGCACGTTTAACCTTTTTAACTTCATGCGCCTGCCGTTCAATGGTCATATTTTTGTGAAGGACTCCAATGCCGCCTTCCTGTGCCATGGCTATAGCCATGGTTGATTCGGTCACGGTATCCATTGCGGCTGAAACGATAGGAACATTCAAACGTATGTTCCTGGAAAAGAGCGATGAAACATCGACATCGCGAGGGAGTACCTCCGAGTAGGCCGGGATTAGCAGCACGTCATCATAAGTGAGTCCCTCTTCAAGAAATTTTTCCGGATCTAAAGCCATAACAGGAAAGATTTAAGTGGCGCAAAGGTATGAAAAATCACTTATATATACTTCTTAAAAATCCTTAAATTAGATGGCCTCACTCCTGGCAGGTTAACTAAAAGTCTCCTTATATCTACGTCCAGCTTCCGCAATCCTCTGTTGTAGATTATAATTTATTGAACCACAGAGGATCACAGAGTATATTGGGAGGATATGAGGGTCACAATTATATGACAATCTTACTTTTCGTCAACTTCATTAAGAATTAACGCAACAGTGTGACGGTTCCATGCTTCTGAATGTCGAGGCCTTCGAGGGATTTGTAGGTGATATAGTATACATATACACCTGAAGGGGCGGGATCACCTTTATAATTTCCTTTCCAGGGTTCCTGTATATCGTTGGTTTCAAATATTTTCTGCCCCCAGCGGTTATAAATCACCATCTGATAATCACCTGTCTGATCAGTGAAGAAATTTACCGGTTTGAAATCGTCATTGATGCCATCGTTGTTAGGGGTGAAAGCATTTGGTAAAAAGAGGCTGGCTCTTTGCGTGAGAAGTGTTTCATTTGAATAACTATACACAATTTCCCTATATAAATCGGGAGCATAAAAAAAAATATCGGCTCTGACCATATAGCTAAACCTTCCGGCACTCTGAGCAAAAGAGGATATATCATCCTCATAGTCCAGGGACGTGGGAGGAAGAATGATGACCGTGTCAACAATTCCATCGATCTTCCTGTATAATTCATATGCAGTCACCTGCCCTGTTAATGTTTCAAAGGCATTCCAGAACAACCAGTTGACATTATTATCTTTGAGCATTCCGCGGAGCAATATAGTTCGGATTTCATTAAATGGAAGCCAGGCTTCATTGTTGCAGCTATCGATGACAGTGATTTTGTAATAATAACTCTGGTCATTCACATTCACATTATTATCCCGGTATGTGACCAGAGGATCGCTAAGCATTGCGAGGTTTGGAATAGTATCAATGGATATATAGGTATCGGTAAGAGATGTTTTCCGGTAAATTACTGCGCTAGTTCCGATGGTGGCCGTGTCGGCGAAAAAACTGAGTTCGATAAAATTGTTACCAACAGTATCGACTGAAGCTATTTTAAAATTTAAGGTATCCGGTTGTGGCGGGCGGTTTGCAATGAAGCACCGTACCGCAGATGATGAAGATTTACCTGAATTATTATATGCCCTGACATAGAAGCAATAGGTTGAGTCGGAGTCAAAGGGATAAAAATAGGTATATGATGTATCGGATGTTTCACCAATATATTCAGATGATGATGACGAGGGATCGACTTTATAAAGTCTGTAACCCTGAACAGGCGGGCTAAGGTTTTCATTCGGTGTCCAATTCAGTTGAATTTGCGTATCGCAGTAATTGAAATCAATCTGATCGATAAATATTGTACTATATGGATTTAAAAAGCCACCCAGACCGATATTATTGCAGCCATCCACTGCTGCAACACGATATGCAACAGAATGAATTGTCGCCTCTAACTCATAATCAATAAAGGATGTTTCATTACCTGAAACTGTGCCTTTTATATCGAAGGTACCACCAGCGTAATCCTGTCTGTAAATGACATACTCTTTGATAGTATCGCCAGTGACAGCAAACCAGGTGATAATAACATCCCCTTGAAGATTAACTGACACAGTATCCATTTCGACCATTACCGGGTCAATGCCATCGGAAAAGTAACCACTGCCTATTGTTGAAAATGACGAACATTCAAGAACATCGTCCTGGATTTCAACCCGGTATTGTATTAAGGTATCTATACAGAAAGGATAACGAACAGTATCATTATAAAACAGATTGGTTGTGGAAGTCAGATACTTCCAGTCGCTCAGTTCAAGCCTCCGGTAGATATCATATTGACCTGCGAGGTTCGCTGAAATGTGATTCCAGGTCAGATTTGCTATCGAATTTCCCGCCAAAGGTGTTACAGTCATAAAAATGGTACTCACTGTATCAGAGTGGAGAGATTCGGTACCGTATTCGATACTGTCAGCTGTGACCATATAATAATACACTGGATTTATTTGGACATTATTCTCCTGGTAAAAAGAGGTTGTTTCATAATTATGAACTACTAAACTCAATTTATTATAACGAGCATATTTATCATACGAATAATAAATATGATACAGGTTGAAGGACGTTGTATCGGCTGTAATCCAGGATAAAGTAACAGAATCACCATTCACTGAAACACATCTGAGATCCGGTACAGGAAGAGGCTGGGCAAAAAGATCCAGGGTAGGAAAAATAAAAATGAGGGCGATAAAAACTCTCCTTGACATGAGGATGTTTGGATAACTTAATTAGCAGGACAAAGATAACGGAATTCTGCGGGAGTTTGTTGTGGTGATAAGGAATTTCGGGTGACGTAAAAGACTTGCCGGACCTGCCAGACCAGAAGGTCTCGAGAAAAGGCCGAACAAATCCTCAACGTACTATATTAAAATTCATAATTTTGCCATTGGTAAGGATTCGTATTAACTATTGATTATTTGAAAAAGTAAATTTTATGAAACGCGACACACTGGTATTTGATATTATTCATCAGGAGGTTAATCGCCAGACCATGGGTTTGGAATTAATAGCTTCGGAAAATTTTGTCAGTGAGCAGGTACTGGAGGCGATGGGATCAGTCATGACGAATAAATATGCTGAGGGTTATCCAACTAAACGTTATTACGGTGGGTGTATAAATGTTGACAAAACGGAGCAGCTTGCCAT
This sequence comes from Bacteroidota bacterium, assembly GCA_026391695.1. NCBI lineage: Bacteria > Pseudomonadati > Bacteroidota > Bacteroidota bacterium. The sequence goes on along the minus strand of JAPLDP010000089.1, from coordinate 59,388 downwards.
TGACCGTGCAAAGGAATTATTTGGTGCTGAGTGGGCAAATGTTCAGCCGCATTCAGGTGCCCAAGCCAATATGGCTGTTATGCTGGCATGCCTTAAACCCGGTGATACTTTTATGGGGCTGGATCTTTCGCATGGTGGCCACCTGTCGCATGGATCACCGGTCAATTCGTCGGGGATACTTTATAAACCTGTAGCTTATGAGGTAGAGGAAAGTACGGGAGTGATAAACTATGACAGGATGGAGGAGATAGCCCTGATTGAGAAGCCAAGGCTCATTATTGCAGGTGCATCAGCCTATTCGAGGGATTGGGATTACAAGAGGATGCGGGAGATAGCGGATAAGGTGGATGCGATATTAATGGCAGATATAGCGCATCCGGCAGGACTGATAGCAAAGGGTCTTCTCAACGATCCATTGCCATGGTGCCATGTGATAACCACTACCACCCACAAAACCCTCCGGGGGCCAAGGGGAGGTATGATACTCATCGGCAAGGACTTTGACAACCCCTGGGGTATAACAACCAAGAAAGGTGAGGTCAGGACTATGGCATCACTGTTGGATTCCGCTGTATTTCCAGGTATTCAGGGCGGGCCGCTGGAGCATGTCATTGCTGCCAAGGCTGTTGCTTTTGGTGAAGCACTGACTGAAGAATACAAAGACTACATTATCCAGGTTAAAAAGAATGCCAGTGTTATGGCTCAGGCCTTTATCCAAAAGGGTTATCATATCATTTCGGGCGGTACCGACAACCATCTGATGCTCATTGACCTGAGAACAAAATTTCCAAATCTCTCCGGAAGGGATGCAGAGAATGCACTGGTCAGAGCAGATGTCACTGTCAACAAAAATATGGTACCATTTGACTCACGGACACCATTCCAGACTTCCGGATTGAGGATCGGCACACCGGCTGTTACGACAAGGGGACTCAAAGAGAAACATATGCCGGTGATTGTTGATTTCATTGATGAGATCCTTTGCGATATTCAGAATGAGGATAAAAACACTTCTGTCAGAAAAAGAGTGAATGAAATGATGGCAGAGTTCCCGCTATATGCGTAAGTATATGACCCACTGCTTAAGCAGTGGGTGAAATAAATGGATTTTTTAGATGAAAACATTATATATTGTTAGGCATGCGAAATCTTCATGGGATGATGCGGGATTGAGTGATGTTGAAAGGCCGTTGATAGAGAAAGGCAGGGAGAAGACCCGGCGCGTGTGTGAATACCTGGTTGAAAAAAAAGTTACTGTTGACAGGATAATCTGCAGCCATGCAGTGAGGGCATTAGAAACGGCGAAAATACTTGCGGAAACTCTTAATTACCCGGCCGGTCAGGTGGAAGTGAGTGAAGATGTTTATATGTGCGGTGCGTATGATCTGACTGAACTGGTTATGCATCTTCCGGATGATATCATTTCGGTTATGATCGTCGGTCATAATCCCGATATGACGGATTTTGCCAATCAGTTCCTGGATAAGGAAATTATTGATTTGCCGACATCCGGCGTAGTATGCATTGAATTCAGGACAGATTGTTGGTGTGAGATATTGGATGCCAGGAAGAAAACAAGATTTCTTATCACCCCCAAAATACTGTCATAACCAGACTTACATTGGATATTTAATAAAATTTAAAGATAATATAAAGCTGCCGTAAGCATGAAGAAGACCAAACCGGTTTTGATCAACAGGGAGATCAGCTGGCTCCATTTCAACGAAAGAGTGTTGCAGGAGGCCATGGATAAGTCCATGCCATTGTTTGAGCGGCTCAAATTTCTGGGTATCTTCTCCAATAACCGTGATGAATTTTTCAGGGTGCGTGTGGGTACACTCCGACGCATGGTGAATCTGAAAAGGAAAGATTACAAACTGGACTCTGACCCACGCCGCATTCTTAAGCAGGTCCATAAAATAGCACTCGAACAGGAGAAGATCTTTAACAGGACCTATATAGATCTCGCAAAACAACTGGCAAAAGAAGACATTTTCATTATCAGCGAAAAACAATTAGATCCGTCACAGGGTGATTTCGTGAAGAAGTACTTCCAGGAGAATGTCCGCGCCCAGCTATTCCCAATCATGCTGGATAATGTCAATCACCAAACGGCCCTTGTCGACAAGTCACTTTACCTGATCATTGATTTAAAGAGCAGCCATGCCGGCATAAAGGACACCCAGGCTATCATCAAGGTTCCGACTGATATTTTGCCCCGTTTTATCATTTTGCCATCAAAAGGAAAGAAGAACTTCATTATTGTTCTGGATGATGTGATCAGATATTGCCTGTCGGATATTTTTTCCATTTTTGGTTATGACCGTTTTTCGGCATATACGATAAAGTTCACCCGTGATGCGGAACTTGACATAGACAATGATGTTTCCAAGAGTTTTATAGAGATTCTGAGTGAAAGTGTAAAACAGCGACAAAAGGGAGCCCCAGTTCGTTTTGTATATGAAGCTACCATTCCTCCGAAGCTTCTCAAGAAGCTGACCGATGTGCTGGATATTACTCAAATGGATAACCTGAGAAAGGGCGGAAGGTACCATAATTTTAAGGACTTCATGTTTTTTCCAGAGATTGGTCCTTCCCATCTGTATTTTTCGCCAACACCTTCTTTACCGCACAGAGATCTTCCGGCAAATAAAAGCATCCTTGAAAGCATCAGGCAGAAGGATATCATGCTGCACTATCCTTACCATTCCTTTCAATACATCATTGATCTTTTACGTGAGGCATCCATTGATCCAAAGGTGACATCCATCAAGATGACCTTTTACCGTGTAGCCCAGGATTCCAGTGTGATGAATGCCCTTATCAACGCTGCACGAAATGGCAAGGATGTGAGTGTTTTCCTTGAAATTCAGGCTCGCTTTGATGAGGAAGCCAATATTTTCTGGACCAATAAATTAAAAGATGAAGGTGTACGGATCATTCAAACCATTCCTGGTTTTAAAGTGCATTGTAAACTGATCCTTATTAAACGGATGGAAGGAGGCCATGAGATCAGCTATGCCAATGTCAGTACGGGTAACTTCAATGAATCTACTGCGAGGGTTTATGCCGATGATAGCCTACTGACAGCTGACCTGAAAATTGTGAATGACGTCAATAATGTTTTCAGGGTTTTTGAAAGCAGATATCATCCACCAAAATTTGACAGCCTCGTTGTAGCGCCATTTAATATCAGGGATTTCTTTATGCGCCTGCTGAATAATGAAATACGGAATAAACGCAGGGGAAAGGATGCATGGGCTATCATAAAGCTGAACAGCATAGTGGATGAAAAAATCGCTTTGAAACTATACCAGGCAAGCCAGGCAGGTGTTAAAATACAAATCATTGCCCGGGGAATCTGTGTGCTTGTTCCCGGTATACCGGGATTAAGTGAAAACATTGAAGCCATCAGCATTGTCGACAAATTTCTGGAGCATACAAGGATGTGTGTATTTTGCAACAATAATGACCCGAAATATTTTATTTCATCAGCCGATTGGATGCCCCGGAATTTTGATCACCGTATCGAGGTGGTATGTCCGGTAAATGATAAAACTATCCAGAAAGAGATGATGACCATGCTGCAGATACAGCTAAGGGATAATTGCAAAGCACGGATCATCAGCGCTGATCATCCGAACCAATATAAGAGATCAGATTATCATGGCAGGATCAGGTCACAATTAGAGATCTATAATTTTTTCAGAAAACAACTAAACAAGTCTGACATAAAATCGGACCAAATTTAATTTGTTTTGATGGTCACCTTCGAAGAGGCTTATGATATTATTCTGGGAGCTGCTTTTTTAGCGGGTACTCATAGGATCGGTCATCTTGATTCTTCTGGCAGGATATTGGCTGAAGACATCATTTCGGATATGGCCATGCCTCCCTTCGACAAGGCGGCTGTGGATGGCTATGCCTGTCGTAAGCAGGACCTGGATAAGGATTTGAAGGTCATTGAAATCTTACCGGCAGGAAAATTTCCTGAACAGCATATCAGGCAGGGGGAATGCTCCAGGATCATGACCGGAGCCATGGTGCCGCAAGGGGCGGATGTGGTCATTATGGTCGAAGATACAGTTGTGACTAATGATGGTCATGTCAGGTTCACCAGTGCAAAAACGAATGTAAATATCTGTTACCAGGCAGAGGATCTGCGTGAAGGCGATATTGTTTTGAAAAGGGGAACATTTATAAGACCACAGGAAATTGCTGTGATGGCTTCGGTCGGATGCATATCTCCTCTTGTATATCAAAGTCCTGGTGTAGGCATTATCAGCACCGGTGATGAGCTGGTAGAGCCTGGGCAGAAGCCTGGCCTCTCGCAGATAAGGAACAGCAATGCATCACAGATCGCAGCACAGCTTGCCGGCATGGGTGTGACAGCTCATTATTTAGGTATTGCAAGAGATGATAAGGATTCGACATTCAGTCTTATTTCCAGGGCATTTCTGGATGATGATGTGGTCATTCTTTCCGGCGGCGTGTCGATGGGAGAATACGATTATGTTCCCGAAGTGCTGAATGAGATGGCCTTTGAAATAAAATTTAAAAGTATTGCCATTCAGCCCGGACGACCCACCCTGTTTGGTGTGCGCGGCAAAAAGCTATTATTCGGTTTACCCGGTAACCCGGTATCTTCATTTGTTATTTTTGAAATTCTGGTTAAGCCATTGCTTTACAAGATCATGGGATACGATTTCCGTCCGGTTTCATTGAAACTCCCAATGGGAACAGACTATTCAAGGTCAAAATCCAAGCGTAAAACTATTTTGCCGGTCAGGATAAATGATGAGGGATTTGTGATGCCTGTGGACTATCATGGCTCGGCACACATTCATGCCTATGCTTATGCTGATGGGATAATCACGATGAATATTGGTGAAACAATAATAAAAAAGGGAGATATCGTCAGTGTTCGACCGGTATAATAGACAAATCAGCTACCTGAGGATATCAGTGACCGACAGGTGTAATCTGCGTTGCTGGTATTGTATGCCGGAAGAGGGGGTTAAAAGTCTGGTGCATGACGAGATAGTGAGGTATGAGGAGATCATAGAAGTAGTAAAAGTAGCTGTGCGACTAGGTATTGACAAGATACGGATCACCGGTGGTGAACCCCTAGTACGTAGGGATATCGTCGATTTCATCAGGATGGTATCTGAAATTCAAGGTGTTACAGATCTTTCGATGACCACAAACGGGCAACTCCTCGACAGGTTCGCCCAACCACTGGCAGAAGCCGGACTACAAAGAGTGAATATCAGCCTGGATACGGTCGATCCTGTTAAGTACAGGCAAACAACAAGGGGCGGCGATATTGAACAGGTGTTAAAAGGGATACTGGCAGCCAGGTCGGCAGGGCTTTATCCTATTAAAATAAATTGTGTCGTTATCAAATCTTCTGATGAGAAAGATGCCAGAGATGTTGAATCTTTTTGCCGGGCGAATGAGCTGCAGGTACGTTTTATTCACAAGATGGATCTTTCAAATGGTAAGTTTTCGGTTGTCGAGGGAGGTGATGGTGGCAATTGCAGCGTATGCAACCGGTTGCGGTTGACGGCCAATGGCAGGATCAAACCCTGCCTGTTCTCCGATTTAGAATTTGACGTCAGAGAGCTTGGACCTCAAAAAGCTATTGAAATGGCCGTCAGTGTTAAACCTGAAAGAGGAACGATGAGCATGTCCGGGACGTTTTATAATACGGGTGGATAATTGATGAAGGATGAAGAATAAAAAATGAAAAATTAAAGATTATGGAAGAGTTTAGTCATGTCGATAAAGATGGCAAGGCCAATATGGTGGATGTTAGTCATAAACCAGACCAGCTTCGGATCGCTAAAGCTGAAGGTTTCATCAGGATTAACAAAGATGCAATCGAAAGAATCAGGGAAAACACCATCAGAAAAGGTGATGTACTGACTGTCGCTGAGATTGCAGGCATACAGGGTGCCAAGAAAGCCAGCGAACTGATACCTTTATGCCATCCATTGCAAATTACTCATATTACTGTTAAAGCTTCTGTCGAGGATGGAGGGGTGAGAATAATCAGTGAAGTACATTGCATTGGCAAAACAGGCGTGGAGATGGAAGCTCTGACCGCAGTGAATATATCATTGCTGACAGTTTATGATATGTGTAAGTCTGTGAATAAAGATATGATTATTGAGGGAATTCATCTGGTGAGTAAGACGAAGGCTTGAAGCTGGAACTAATAAGTATATAAATATGATTATCAGGGGAGAAAGGGATTATTGAATACAATGGATTTAATACAGAAATTTAAGCCGGGAGTAACCCGAAGGACGCTTCTCATAGTAGTGGGTCTGTTATGGGGGTATGCAGCCTTCAGGGTATTGCGCATAGGAATCATTAAGCTGGAGATGAATCCATTTCATTACTGGATCAAGATCCTCATTGGCTTTGTTGGCTTTCTGTTTTTTTTCCGGTTAGTATTTTTTTATGTGGTGAGAAAGCATAGAAGACGGATTTTATCACTTAAACCGGACAGGCCCTGTGTCTTTTCTTTTTTTAACATCAGGGGTTATATCATCATGGCTTGTATGATCACACTGGGAATTATTGTGGTCAGGGGCTCATTTCTTCCGCCTGATTATCTTGGTGAGTTCTATGTTGCATTGGGCTTATCGCTGCTGGCATCAGCACTTTATAATATTTATCACTGGATAAGATTTCCAAAAGAGTTTAAAACAAAGCGGGATACAAATGGAGTCAGCTATTCATAATGAAATGAAGGTTTTATCGGTCAATATCTCGAAAGAAAAAGGTACCATTAAAAAACCTGTAGATGAAATCACCATTGATGATCTGGGTATCATTCATGATGCACATGCCGGTACATGGCATCGCCAAGTGAGTTTACTTGGTGTGGAAAGTATTGCAAAATTCGAACAGACTGCCGAAAGGAAGATACAGTATGGTGAGTTTGCAGAGAATATCACTACCGAAGGTCTCGACTGGTCAAAGGTTTCACCGCTTGACAGGCTTATTGTCGGGTCAGCGGAACTTGAAGTAACCCAAATAGGGAAGGAGTGTCACGGCATTTCCTGTGCGATTTTTAAAGAAGTCGGCAAATGTATCATGCCGGCAGAAGGTGTATTTGCACGAGTGATGCATCATGGAAAAGTACGGCCAGGAGATTATATCGAATACAGGCCGAAGGTTTACAAGGTACTGGTCATCACTCTCAGCGACAGGGCCAGCAGCGGAGAATATGAGGACAGGAGCGGACCGGAAGTTGAAAGAGTGATGGAAGAATACTTTTCAAAACAGCACCGCCAATTTGAAATAGACAGGATTATCATTCCCGACGATGCCAGGAAGCTTCACAATATCCTCTTGGGTGCCCGCGACTCAAGGATTGACTTCATTTTCACGACAGGAGGCACAGGTATTGGCCCACGGGATATCACCACAGATGTTGTGCTGAAAGTGCTGGATAAGGAGATTCCCGGGATCATGGATAGGATACGTTTCAAATATGGGCAGGAAAAACCCACTGCTTTTCTCAGCCGGAGCGTGGCAGGGGTTATGGGACTGAGCCTGGTATTCGCCATACCCGGCAGCGTGAAAGCGGTGAAGGAGTATATGGCAGAAATAACGCCGTTTTTGCAGCATATGTTGTATATATTGCATCGGATCGATATTCACTGACTGTAAGTTTTACTTTCTTGGTGTATTCAAAAGGCATGAGTTTGGTCATACGTAAAGCCAATGAAGGCGATCTGCCTGAGGTTCTGAAAATGATTCATGAACTGGCAGATTATGAGAAAACTCCTCATGACGTCACAATTTCACTTGAAGAACTCAGGCGAGATGGCTTTGGCCCGAATCCTATATTTGAAGTGATACTGGCTGAATCAGATGGCCAGATCATGGGCATAGCATTTTATTTTTTAAGCTATTCTACATGGAGAGGATTATGCCTGTACCTTGAAGATATTATCGTAAAACAGGAGTTCCGTCGCCAGGGGATCGGCACAAAGCTGTTTGATGCTGTCATCCGTAGGGCTCATGAACTGAAGACCCGGCGGTTAATGTGGCAAGTGCTGGACTGGAACAAGCCGGCAATGGATTTTTATAAGCGCTATGGTGCAACATTTGATCCCACATGGGTCAACGGAAAACTAACACAGGAACAAATCAATACCATTTGCAATGATAATGAATAGAGAACAAGCCAATGAATTGCTCAGGCAATACATTAAAAATGAGCGAATGCTGAACCATTGTTATGCTTCCGAAGCGGTGTTGCGGGCTTTAGCTGTGCGACTAAACCAAGATGAAGAAAAGTGGGGTCTTGCCGGATTATTGCATGACCTGGATGTAGAGGTTGTAAATGCCGATCCTTTGCGTCACGGGCTTGAGACGGCAAGGATACTGACAGGGCTTAATGTTGATCCTGATATTGTCGAGGCCATAAAACTTCATAACGAGATGGCTACAGGCATCGAACGCACTACACAATTCCAGTATGCACTGGCAGCAGGAGAGACGATCACCGGATTGATTGTTGCCACAGCGCTTGTTTATCCTGATAAAAAGCTGGCTAGTGTAAAGGTAAGTTCTGTGACCAAGCGCGTGAAGGAGAAGGCATTTGCGGCATCGGTGAACAGGGAAAAGATTTATGAATGTGAGACGATCGGATTGACGCTGGAGGAGTTTGTTGCTGTGAGTTTAGAAGCGATGAAAGGTATAAGCGAGAGGTTGGGGTTATAAACTAAAACATTGTTGATTTTTAAAATCGTTTCGGATAAAATCTCTTTATTATTGATTTAAATTTGTGCTGATCAAATCGTCAGCGATGTTCAAAATCCTCCTAAAAATACTAAAAAATAAATTCTTCCTTGTCACTGTGGCCTTCCTGGTATGGCTAATATTCTTCGATAATAACAATATTTTATCCCGCATAGAGGCAAGGAAAAAACTCAGGGCTTTGCAGCAACAAAAGATATACTATCTTCAGGAGATTGAAAAGAACAAGAAGGAAACCATTGATCTTCAAACTGACACTGGAGACATAGAAAAGTTTGCCAGGGAGAAGTATCTGATGAAGAAGGATAGTGAGGATGTGTTTATTATGGTGGAGGAGGAGGAGTAAAGGGTAATTAGTCAGTTAGTCAATTAGTTAATTAGTCAATGTGATAATGATTGGCTCAGATTGGTGGTTATGATAATTAGTCCAAATAACTGGCCCAGGAATTTATTCCTGGGTTTATTAAATGGGGTCGACATTGATAATCACCCTGACAGGTTTATATTCCAGTGCAGTCTGAAATTTATCAATTAATTTACTGATCTCTGTTTTCATAGCTGAAGCTGACTCAGTCCGTTCGATTTTTATCATGACCTGTTTGATGTAAAGGTTCTTGATTCTTGATATGAGCGGATATTCCGGTCCCAGTATCCGTTTTGGAAAGCGTTGCCTGAGTTGGGCGGCCAGTACTTCAGCAGCCTTATTGAGCAGATTCAGGTCGCGATGCTGAAGTTTTACCAGCACCAGCCTGTAAAAGGGCGGGTACTTGAATTTTTGCCGCTGCATGATCTCCCGGTTGTACATGGAGAGGTAATCGTTCTCGACAACATCTTTTATCACCGGGTGTTGCGGATTGGCAGTCTGGATGATGACCTTGCCGCGTTTATTTTTCCTGCCTGATCTTCCGCTGACCTGTGCCATCATCTGGAAACTCCGTTCATGAGCCCTGAAATCAGGAAAAGTAAGCATATTATCGGCATTGAGTATGCACACCATGTTGACATTGTCGAAGTCTAGTCCCTTGGTGACCATCTGTGTGCCGACCAGAATGTCGATCTTTCTGGCTTCCAGGTCATTGATGATGCGCTGGTGAGCGTACCTTGTTTTTGTTGTATCAAGGTCCATACGGGTGATAGCGGCATCGGGAAAGAAAACCGCAAGTTCTTCTTCCACCTTCTCGGTGCCGAATCCCTGCATGATCAGACGGGTATTTTTGCATAGCGGACATTTGCCCGGCACATACATCGTATAACCGCAATAATGGCAGCGGAGGTGGTTACTTTTCTTATGATAGATGAGTGTGACGTCGCAGTTTTTACATTGTGGCACCCAGTTACAGGTATCGCATTCTATCCTGAGGGAGAATCCGCGTCTGTTCTGGAAAAGAATAGCCTGTTCATGGTTGAGCAAAGCATGATGGATGTGATCGAGCAGGAATTGGGAGAAGATGGACTGCATCTGTTTACGCCGTGTTTCAGCTTTGATATCTACCACGCTGATTTCGGGAAGCTGTATACCTCCATACCGTTCAGTCAGTTCAACGAGGCCGTATTTCTCACTCAGGGCATTATGATAGCTTTCGACAGATGGGGTTGCTGAGCCCAGCAAGGTTTTGGCACCATGAAGCCGTGCCAGGTAGAGGGCAGAATCCCTAGCCTGGTAACGTGGTGCAGGGTCCTGTTGCTTATAGGATGTATCATGCTCTTCATCGATGATCACCAACCCGAGGTTGTCATAAGGAAGGAATAATGCCGACCGGGCTCCGAGAATGACCTGGTGATTTTGATTTACAGGCTTTGAAAGGCAGTTTTTCACTACCGCATTCCATATTTCCACCCTTTCGTTTTCATTGTAACGTGAATGGTACACACCGATTTTGCTGCCGAAATACTTTCGCAGCCTGCTGATAATCTGGGTTGTCAGCGTAATTTCAGGAAGGAGATACAGCACCTGTTTACCTGCATCGAGGTACTCCTGGATGAGCTTGATATACATCTCGGTTTTACCACTGGATGTGATACCGTGTAACAGAACGATATCTTTATGCCGGAAGGTCTCTTTAATCTGATCAAAGGCTTTACGCTGATGGTCAGTGAGTGTGATAGTATCAGCGGTGAGGTTGGATTGGAATTCACCGAGCCTGCTGGTTTTTTTTTCGATAGTCTCGAAAATTTTTTTCTTAATGAGGGAGTCTAACTGGGAAGCAGAAGCTTTGACGCTTTTTAGCAAGTCGATACGCCGGATATCATCAAATCCCGCCCTCCCCCCGGAAGAAAGTTTAATATAGGAGACCAGTAATTCCAGCTGTTTAAAGGCCCTTTTATTCAGCTCATCAAATAGCTTATTCAGTGCGGTGTCATCTCTGAATTTATCTGTAAGCCTGACAAAGTTCTCTATTTTCGGCCTGTACTGTTCCACCAGCTCTTCTCTGATACTGATGACCTGTTTTTCAATAAGATTTTTTATAAGCGGAATAACCTTCCCCTGCCGGACAATCATTGAGACATCTGTGATGGTGAGTTCCTCCTGGTTCTGAAGTGCCAGTGCGACGAGGTATTCCTTTTCATTCAGGAGGGAAATATCGCCGGTGAATGAGGGGTTGATGACGATTTTAGATTCACTGGACAGTTTGAGAGCTGAGGGCAGGCTGGCAGTCATCACTTCACCGAGTGTTGACATGTAATAGGATGCCATCCACTCCCAGAATGCGATCTGGATAGGATTCACCAGTGGTATACTGTCGGGTACTGAAAGAATTTCTTTTGGATGGATGTCTTTTGGTGGTACCGAATGCACTGTGTGTATCAATCCGGAGTAAATCTTATGTTTGCCAAACTGAACGACAACCCTTTTACCGGATTCAACCTGATCATCTAATTCAGGTGGAACACTGTACGTGAACAGTCCCGGCACCGGCAATGGCAGAATGACATCAACAAACATAGCATTCCTTTTCGCAAAGGGTGAAGATTATTTACAACGATACTATCCTGGCGATTTCAAGCAGGTGATGGTCAAGCTCGGGATGCTGTTTGACGGCCTGAGATAATGGTGTGAGGACGATTTTTTTATCGATCATACCAATCATGATGCCGCTTTCTCCGGCGAGTAAAGCAATGACTGCCTCATATCCGAGCAGGGTGGAGAGGATGCGGTCATTGGCAGTAGGGGATCCTCCCCGCTGGATATGGCCGAGGATAGTGACACGCGTTTCAAATTCCGGAAACTTTTCTTCTATCTGTTTTGCGACACCATAGGCTCCACCTGCATCATCACCTTCGGCCACAATGATGATTCCGGAGGTTTTATTTTTTTTCCAGTCGTTTTTCAACATCCGTACCATGTAATCGATGTATGTCTTGGTTTCCGGTACAAGGATAAATTCTGCTCCCGAAGCCAGTCCGCTGCGCAGGGCGATGAATCCAGAGTCACGCCCCATTACCTCAACAAAGAAAAGCCTGTTATGTGAAGTAGCGGTATCCCTGATTTTATCCACAGCCTGTATGACGGTGTTGACAGCGGTATCATGGCCGATGGTGAAATCGGTACCAAATAGATCATTATCAATGGTGCCAGGTAATCCGACAATCGGATATTCATACTTTGATCCGAGAATGTTAGCACCCCTGAAGGTGCCATCACCACCGATGGCCACCAGTGCGTCGATCTTTGCATCAACAAGGTTCTGATAGGCTTTATCCATGCCCTCTTCAGTCATGAATCTCTCACTGCGTGCAGTTTTCAGGATAGTGCCGCCTAGATGGATAATATTGGAAACCGAATTACGGTTTAGAGTCTGAAACTGTTTATCAATGAGTCCTTCGTATCCCCGGTAAATTCCGACAACTTCAATATTATTGAACAGGGCATGCCTCACTGTGGCTCTGATAGCTGCATTCATTCCTGGTGCATCACCCCCAGAAGACAATATTCCGATTTTATTAATCCTGGCCATGTGACTGATTATTTACTTTTTTACTTCCTTTATAGAGTTCAAATTTAGCGAAAATACACTCAAGCGGACCGTTATATACGGTGTATTTTTTTGACGGCTTGAGTCCAATGGATTTCATGGCATTTTTATCAGCGCTGATCACCCATGCTGTGAATCCGGCAAATGATCTTTTTAATGTATCTCCGAATCGTTTGTATAAGGAAGTAATATCATCCACGCCAATACGTCCGCCATAGGGGGGATTGGTAATCATCATGCCATTTTCACATGGAGGGGTAAACGATTCAAAATCTTTGTTTTCAAGTTTGATAACCTGCTCCAGCCCTGCACTTTTAATATTCTGTGATGCCAGCCTAATCATCAGCCCGGAAATATCCGAGCCGATGATGGTATGAGTGATTGGTGTACGGAGCAGTTCGGATTCCTTTTTAACTGTGGTCCAGAGAGCAGGATCAAAATCCTTCCATTTTTCAAATCCAAAATTTTTACGAAACGCACCTGGCGGTATATTAAGTGCGATAAGAGCGGCTTCGATGGGTATTGTTCCCGAGCCGCACATAGGATCAAGAAAGCAGGTGTTTTTATTCCATCCGCTAAGAAGTATCAGACCTGCAGCCAGCGCTTCATTAACAGGTGCCAGCCAGCCCCTGTTTCGATATCCCCTTTTATATAGGGATTCACCTGAACTATCCAGTGACACTGTGCAAAAATTCCTGCTGATATGAATGCTGATATACATATCAGGATCATCTTTACTTACACTGGGACGCTGATCATATTTTTTCCGGAATTGATCGACGATAGCATCTTTTGTCTTTTGCACTGCGTACTGTGAGTGGCTGATATTTGACTGGCTTAAAACTGCGTCGATGCTGAATGTTTGTTGCAGACCGAAATACTCCCACCAGGGTATATCACTGATCTTATCATATAATTGCCGGTCATCCATAACCGGGAAAGAAGCGATGGGTTGCAGGATATGGAGAGCTGTCCTGCACCAAAGATTTGACTTGTACATTAATGCTTTGTCGCCGGAAAAGCTGACAGCGCGGGAGAGGATTTCAATATTTTCTGCTCCGAGTTCTTTTAGTTCGGCAGCCAGAACCGGTTCGAGTCCGGCGAAAGTTTTGGCGATCATTTTATAGGCCTGTATTGAAGTCATCTGAGTCTGTTGAGAAATTCTTCAGTATTAACAATATATCGTGAATGGCTTCCGGATCCGATAAGCCCTTTCTCATCCCAGGCGGTGACGCTGAAAGTTAGTTTTTTCCCTTCCACCGCCGTTAGTACCGATTCACAGGTTACTTTCATACCAACGGGAGTTGCTTTATGATGCCTGATATCGATGGCTGTTCCGACGGTTATATGACCCTCGGGGAGATAGGGTTTCACACTTAGCTGGGCAGTATTTTCCATTAATGCGATCATTGCCGGTGTAGCGTAGACGTCAACAAGCCCTGATCCATAGCGGAATGCAGTATCCTTCATCCTGACAGTAACGTGCTGTTTTCTTTTGGCACCAAGTGGAATATGTAATTCCATGGCTGTCAAAAATTAAAATTTATAGTTTGCCTGACATCAGGATGAAGGCTCAGGGAAACAGGACATTTTAAAGCAGCATTCCTGATGATGGTTTTATTTTTTTCGGAATAGCCGTTATCCGGGAAATGGAAATCAATGATGACTTCGCCGACTCTTCTGGGATTTGTGGCCATAATTTTTGTAATGGAAATTTGTGTTCCGTCAATGGAGAAGTTATATCTGCTGGCAGCAATGCCGATAATGGTCAGCATACAACTGCCAAGTGCAGCAGCCAGCAAGTCTGTTGGTGAAAATGCTTCGCCTTTGCCCTGGTTGTCAACAGGAGCGTCGGTAATTATTATCTCACCCGACAGGGTATGTTTAGCCCTTGTCCTTAAATTTCCTTCGTAAATAGTCTCAACTGTGATCATTTCAGAAATATTTCATAGAGTTTGATTTACAAAAATAAAAAACCCCGGTGAATGCCGGGGTATAAAAAGTTATATGAAATGCTTATTATTTCTTGCCAGGATTTTTCGATACACAACCGGTTTTATCTTTTGGACAACAGCTTTTAGTTTTTGGGCAGCAACCAGCTTTTGGTTCGCAGCTTTTCTGCATCGGGCAACCTTTTACGCCAGTGGAGGTTTTGATAGCATCGTTTGTTGTTGGGGTGGCTGTTCCCTGGGGAGCAGCGGGTGCCTGTTGATTTGTTACCTGTTTTGCATCCTTTTCAGTCTGAATCTTTTCAGTCTTGGGTTTCTGAGGTGTTGACTGAGCTTCTGCCTTGTATACACCAACTATTCCTGATGTCAAGAAGGCGGCTAAGGTTAAACTGATCAAAAGTTTTTTCATTGTGACTATATTTTAAGGTTAATAAATAAGTTTTCGTTTTTTACGGAGCAAACTTAGCAAAGGTTTGAATACACCTGTGTTAATAAAGCGTTAAATACTGTTAAAAATTTGTTAAATAACTCTTATTCACTGATCATTAGCCGTAATTTTGGTGCATGAAAAAGAGAACAATACTGGTCATTATACTTGTTGCTTCTGTTTCCCTTATTGGAGTGATCATCACGCAGTTGTTCTGGATTGACAATGCCTATAAGCTGAAGGAGGAACAATTTAACAGCCGGGTGATCATTTCATTGAAAAGTGTTGTCGCCCAGCTTCTCAGCCATAAGCAGATAACGGAGCAAGCCAACATCAATTCAGATCTCCCTGCCTGTTTCCCCGGACGTGCAAATATATATGATGTTGTCGACGCCCCATTACTGGATTCCCTGATCAAGGATGAATTCTGTACAATGATGATTGGTAAGGATTATGTCTATGGCGTGTTTCAGTATTCAACGGGTAATTTCATCATGGGAACATATGAGAATTATACTGATGAAATCATCAGCACATCTCATGTGGTATCTCTGGCCTGTGTGTGCAAAGGAGGTAATTATTTACTTGGGATTTATTTTTTCAACCAGCGTGGATTGATTCTCAGCAGAATTATTCCCTGGTTAATTTTATCGATCGTTTTCCTGATTATATTAGTTTTTGCCTTTTCTTTTTCGATTTTTTCGTTATTCAGGCAGAAGAAATTATCGCAGATGAAATCGGATTTTGTGAATAACATGACACATGAATTTAAAACCCCGATATCAACGATCTCGCTGGCCAGTGAAATGCTTTTAAAGCCTGAAGTGATTCAGTATCCTGACAAAACCAGGAGGTATGCTCATGTCATTTTTGATGAGAACCTGCGTCTAAAAAACCAGGTGGAGCAGGTTCTGAACATTGCCGTTCTTGACAAGAGTGATTTTAAGTTAAAGTTCAGAGAGATAGACGTTCATAAAACGATACAAAGCATTGTCAAGAATCTCTGCCTGGTGATGAAGGAACGGAAAGGTAAGATCAGAATGGACCTGGAGGCCTCCAAATACGTCCTCATGGCTGACCGCATCCATTTCATCAATATCATAAACAATGTCATTGATAATGCGAACAAGTATTCTCCGGAATCGCCATATATTTCGATATCGACATGTAACGTCAATAATGGTATTTTAATATCTGTTGAAGACAAGGGGATTGGTATCATGGCTGAGAACCAGAAAAATATTTTCAAGCGGTTCTACCGGGTACCTACAGGGAACATTCATGACGTAAAAGGCTTCGGTCTTGGATTATATTATGTGAAGACGATGGTGGAAGCCCATGGAGGCCGCGTTGACCTGAAAAGTGAAATTGGAAAGGGCAGCCGGTTCGATCTTTATTTTCCGTTTAACCACATAAACGAAAAACCAGGTCAGGATGAAGAATAATAAGTCAGGGATTCGTATATTGCTTGTTGAGGATGATCCCAACCTGAGCACTGTCCTCGGAGATTATCTTGAGATGCTCGGATATTCAACAGTTCTGGCCAGAGATGGTGAAGAAGGATATATATCATTCCGGGCTCATAAGATTGATCTTTGCATTCTCGATGTGATGATGCCTAAAAAGGACGGTTTCACCCTTGCAAATGAAATCAGGGAAAGAAATGAGGCTGTACCGATTATTTTTCTTACGGCAAAAGCACTTAAAGAAGACCGTATTATCGGCTTTAAATCGGGTTGCGATGATTATATCACAAAGCCTTTCAGCAGCGAGGAGCTGAGCCTGCGGATTGAAGCTATCCTCCGCCGTTGTACTGCAAAGGAAAACTCCATGCCTGACAGTGAAGAAGTATTCACGATCGGGAAATATACCTTTGATCCCCACAATCTGTTACTGAAAAGTGATAACTTCGAAAAAAAACTCACACGAAAGGAAACAGCCCTTTTAAAACTGCTGTGTATCAATAAGAATAAAGTCCTTACCCGCGAACAGGCATTGATAATGGTTTGGGGTGACGATGATTATTTCATAGGCAGGAGTATGGATGTATTTATCACAAAACTGCGAAAATACTTTAAAGGCGATCCCAGGATATCCATACTTAATGTTCATGGGACAGGATTTAAACTTGATGTAAGAGAATAAGCCATATTTCCAAAAAAAGTCATAAATTGCTCCCCTAACTAATGTTGACCATCCCCTTGTTCATTTAATACTATTATCTGTATGTTCAAATGGTTCATCCGCCATCAGTGGAAGCAGGCTACCAGGTCATCGATTTGGCAGAAAAATGTATTGACCAATGTCATTCTGGGCTTCTTCCTGTTTATTATTTTCCTTGAGCTTTTCCTGGTAGGAATACTGATCGATAAGATCCTCAGTGACATTGCGCCGGATAAAAATCCTGTCACCCTGTTCAATGGGATCCTGCTGTATTATTTTCTGTCAGATCTGGTTGTCCGTTTTTTTATCCAGCAGCTTTCGGCGTTTTCATTTGAGGCCTACCTGCACATGCCGGTAAAAAAGCCGGCTATCGTGCACTATGCCGTGCTAAAAACCAAACTCAGCATCTTTAATATCTTGCCTCTTTTTATTTTCATTCCTTTTGCATTTAAGGTCATTCCCCAGGTATATTCCTCAGGCATTTCCTGGATTTGGCTGATATCGGTGATAAGCCTGGTATTATTCAATAATTTTTTCGCTTCTTATCTGAAACGTCAGATCGGCAATAAGCCGGGAATTATCGGGTATGTAGCACTGATACTGGCCTTGGCCATAGCTCTCGATTACTTTCATGTCATTTCATTGTCGGCTTTATCAGGCCGGATGTTTAATTATCTATGCAGCCATCCTGTGATGGCTGTTATTCCTGTCTTCCTGATGATCTTATCTTATGTCAATTATTATGCTTTCCTAAGGGCGAAGTTATTTGCTGAAGAACTACAGACGCATAAAGACGGGAATGTAGATGCCTTAACAAACCTCCGGTATTTTAAAACGCTGGGCCTGACCGGTGAAATGATAGCCCTGGAAATAAAGCTGATGTGGCGTAATAAGCGGACAAGGACGATTATCTATCTCTTTCCGTTGTTTGTACTTTACGGGCTTTTCTTCTATCCCCAGCCAATATATCGCGATGGCTTTGCATTCCTGATATTTGTCGGCTTTTTCATGACAGGCGGCATGATGCTCAGTTATATCAACTATGCTTTCGGATGGGAGAGTTGTTATTTCGATGCTATCCTTACCAACAATATAGATTTTATTAAATATATAAGGATCAAATTCATGATCTCGGTCATGCTTTGTACAATATGTTTTATTGTCACACTGCCGTATGCTTTTTTTGGCTGGAAAATAATACTTGTCAATTTCGCCCTTTATTTGTATAATATTGGATTTCTGTCATTTATATTATTATACATGGCCACATTCAATAAGAAGAGGATAGATCTGTCGAGGCCATCGGCCTTCAATTACCAGGGTATAAGTGCCATGAACTGGCTGGCCATTTTACCGGGTTTTCTTTTACCTGTTTTGTTGGTTCTACCATTCCGACTGGCGGGATACCCTTATGCAGGAATTTTGTTTTTAGGCATCCTGGGCGTTGCCGGACTGGCTTTTCACAAATCATTATTAAAACTGATTGTCAATAACCTGGAGAAACGGAAGTACATCATGGCTGAAGGATTCAGGGAAAAATAGATCCTTATGCTGATCCTTATTAAATGAAATATTTCAGTGTGAATTCATAAAATTATTAAATAGTCATATTATGATCGAAGTAAAAGATTTAACCAAGGTTTACAATGGTGAGACCGTACTGAATATACCCGGTCTGGTCATCCGGAAAGGGGAGAGTTTCGGGCTTGTAGGCAATAACGGGGCAGGGAAAACAACCTTCTTCCGGTTGGTTCTTGACCTTATTCGCGCTAACAACGGGTATGTATTATCCAATGGCCGGAACGTCGCGCGTGAGGATGCCTGGAAAGTTTATACGGGTTCCTACCTCGATGAAGGATTTCTCATTGATTTCCTGACACCGGAAGAGTATTTTGAATTCATCGGCAAAGTCAATGGATTGTCGGATGGTGATATGACAGAATTTTATAACAATTTCAATGAATTTTTTAATGAAGAGATTACCGGTAAAAAGAAATATATCCGTGACCTGTCGCACGGAAATCAGAAAAAGGTTGGTATAGCTGCTGCCCTGATGGCTGAGCCGGAAATCCTGGTACTGGATGAACCCTTCAACAACCTGGATCCGACAACCCAAATCAGACTAAAGATCCTTCTGAAGGAACTCAAAAAGCAGCGCGACATCACCATGCTCATATCAAGTCATGATCTGAACCATGTAACCGAGGTATGCGACCGTATAATCATCCTCGATAAGGGCATTATTGTCAAGGATATCGTGAAGGATGAGAACACCCTGAAGGAACTCGAAGACTATTTTTACACTCAGATTTCTAACAGTTTACAAAGGGAATGAGAATCACTTTCCGAAAGCTGATTTTTCTGACGGCGTTTTTCTTTCCCTATCTTACGTCATCCCAGACCTATAATTTGGCTGGCAAAGTCATTGACAGTGCCACGCGACAGCCTCTCGCTTTTGTTAATGTTGTTGTCAACGATAGCCGTAGCGGCACTGTGACCGATATCGACGGGAAATTCAGAGTGTCAAATAATCAGCCCATTAGCATACTGATATTTAGTTATGTCGGTTATAAAACCCTGGCATTTCCAGTGACCGGTTATTCTGAGCCTCTTCTAATCCGGCTCACTCCCGGTATCATTGACCTGGCGGCCGTGGAAATCTTTCCGGGAATAAATCCTGCACACCGTATCATCCTCAATGCCATCGATAACCGTGACAGGAATGACCCGGAGAAAATGCAGTCGTTTTCTTATACATCCTATGATAAGATGTACTTTACTGCTGATGTTGATACTATTTCTAAGCCGGATACACTGCGTCCTGATTCAGGTTTTATCAAAACACAGAAGTTTTTCAGGGAGAAGAATTTATTTCTGATGGAAACCGTTTCGGAGCGTAAATTCCTGTATCCCGACAGAAATTATGAGAAGGTCGTCGCTTCACGTGTATCAGGATTTAAAGATCCGATGTTTGTATTTCTTATTTCCCAGATGCAGTCCACATCTTTTTACAAGGAACTCATAAAAATTTCAGATAAGAACTATGTAAATCCCATAAGCAGGGGTAGCATCAATAAATATTTCTTTGACCTGGCTGATACTCTTTTTCATGAAAACAGCCGGGATACTACTTATGTGATTTCGTACCGTCCATATAAGAGTACCAATTTTGACGGACTCAAAGGGCTTCTCTATATAAATACGAACGGCTGGGCCATAGAAAATGTCATTGCAGAGCCTGCCAGGGAAGAACGTGGTATCGGTATGAAGATTCAGCAAATGTATGAACTGGCCGATAATTCACATTGGTTCCCAGTACAACTCAATACGGATATTATTCTGAACTTTGTGGGAGTGAATGCTGACAGCAGCTCCTATCATGTTGTCGGAATAGGGAAGAGTTATATCCGCGATATCCTTCTCAATCCGGATTTAATCAAAAGACAGTTCAGCAGCATTGAAGTGGATGTAGATCCCATCGCATTCAAACAGCCGGAGACATTCTGGAAGGATTATCGCATTGACAGTCTTTCAGTTAGGGACAAAGAAACTTACCGTTATATTGACAGCATCGGAGATGCAATGGAGTTCGATAGAATTGCCAAGACTATAGAGACACTCATGACGAATAAAATACCTTATAAATTTCTTGACATTGACGTCAATAAATTTTTCAGGTACAACGACGTTGAGGGCTTTTATTTTGGGCTGGGAGCACATACCAATCAGCAGGTCTCTCGTCATATTAAGTTTGGTGGTTACTGGGGGTATGCATTCAGGGATAAAACAGCCAAGTATGGAGGGGATATCAGTTGGTTGGTGAGCCGCAATCGTGAGCTGGAATTCGGCATACGATATATTAACGATGTGGCTGAAAGTGGCGGAACACGGTTCTTTGATGATTATCGTAAGTTCAGATATGAAAATCTCCGTGATTTTTTGGTGATGAAAATGGACAGGATGGAAGTAAAGGAGGCAACGGTTGAATTCCGAGCGTTGCAATACATGAAGATGTGCCTGTCATTCGGTACAGCTTATAAAAAGTCAGGTTATGGGTATTATTATGGTATTGCAGGTGAATCCCTTGTAAATATGACCAATCAGTTCAATTTCACACAACTATCCATAGGATTCCGCTATGCATATAAGGAGAAGTTTTTAAAAAGTACCCGCGCCAGGGTATCTCTCGGTACGGATTATCCTATAATATGGTTCAATTATACGAGAGGATTAAAAGATCTTTTTGGAGGAGAATTTGCGTACGACCGGTTTGACTTGAAAATCCAGAAGTCATTTTATATCAGATATATCGGTAAACCGTCTGTACAGATCAGCGCAGGTCTTGTGAACACGCCGGTTCCCTGCAGTGATCTTTATTCGGGTAATGGCAGTTATCAGGCATTTACCATCTTTGCCCCAAACAGTTTTGCTACTATGCACCTGAATGAATTCCTTTCTGATCGTTATATTGCCTTATATTTCACGCATGATTTTGGTAAACTCCTTTACCGCGGCAACCATTTCAATCCGGAGCCGGCATTCGCTTTTAACATGGGTTTCGGATGGCTGAAATATCCTGGCCATCATTATGGTATTGACTATAAAACGATGGAGGATGGATATTTTGAAACAGGATTACTGATCAATCATCTTTTAGATGTAGGGCTTTTTTCAGTTGGACTCGGAACCTTTTACCGGTTAGGACCTTATACACTTAGCAGAACCATTGATAACTTTGCCTTCAAGGTTACCTTGCAGCTTCCTGAATTATTTTGATTGGCCTCACCCCCGTCCCCCTCTCCTTGGTCCCCGCGTACGCGGGGATCTGAGAGGGGGTGAAGGGGGTGAGGTTAAATTCCTCGTAATGTGGTAATGTTTTGCCTTTATTGATTTTTATCATAACTTTACATCATGAACAGATTTTTTAATCTTATCATCACTCTCCTAGGTATCGCAGTCATTTTTTTTCTTGTCTGGCGGTTTTCGGCCATTGTGTCTTTTATACTTATTTCAGCCATACTCTCTTTCATCGGCCAGCCTCTTGTCAGGATACTCGACAGGATAAAGATTGGCAGGTTCACTCTGCCTCATGTGCTCAGCACTATTATCACCCTCATTGTTATTTTATCTGTCATCATCGGTTTTTTTATTCTTTTTATACCATTAGTTGTCAGGCAGCTGGATGTCATTGCAAGTATCAACCTCGAACAACTTCACGAAAGTGTCAAAACGCCTTTAAATAATCTGCAGGAAATTCTGATCAGGTACCGTATCCTACCCCCTGATCAGACTATCGAGGAATTGCTTAACAGGCAGTTACAATCTTTTTTCAGCCTCAACACCTTTTCAAACCTTTTTTCCAATATTTTAAGCCTCACAGGAATGATATTTATCGGTATTATTTCCATTGTTTTCATGACGTTTTTCTTTTTAAAGGATGATCATCTGTTTTACAATGGCATGATGCTGTTCACTCCTTCAAAATATAAGGAGCAGACTTCCAATGCTTTAAGATCCATCCGGGAATTGTTGTCACGTTACTTTATAGGGCTCTCAGTTGAAATGATCTGCATGGTAGCGATGCTTTCCATAATTTTAACTATTCTGGGCGTGGATAATGCTTTTCTGATCGGTTTTTTTGGCGGGCTGATCAATGTTATTCCATACTTGGGTCCATTTATTGCCGCAGCGCTGGGTGTACTGATTGGCATTACGGCCAGCGTGAACAGCGGTGAGTATACGGCACTTATGCCCATTTTCCTGAAGATCATCGGAACATTTATTGTTGTCAAGGGCATCGATGATATCGTATTACAGCCATGGATTTACTCAACCAGCGTACGGGCACACCCACTGGAGATATTCGTTGTGATACTCCTTGCCGGCAGCATTGCCGGTATCATCGGTATGTTACTGGCAATCCCTGCCTATACTGTGGCGCGCATTATTGCCAAGCAGTTTTTAAATAAGTTCGAGGTGGTTCAGAACCTGACAAAGAGACTTTAGAACTCTGTTTCTTCACCGCTATCCTGTCTATCCTCACCATTCTCCAGTTTGTCCAGCTCCTTTTTGTAGTTGTTAATCCTATAGCTGAGGGTCAGGATAACAACGGGGGCTTCACGGGTAAAACGGTCATGTGAGTAAAAGCCAACGCCATTAGTGCTCATTTCATGCTTAGCCGTTTTAAAAAGGTCTCTTGCAGATAAGGAAACAGAGAGTTTCCTTTGCAGGAAGTCTTTCCTGACAGCCAGGTTAGCCATAAAGGAACCTTTCTCAGTACCCTGGGCTTCCACCTGCGGTCCTTCATATCGGGTTGTCAGCTGAAAACGCAGGTCGCCCCTGAGCTTCACTGTGACATTAAAGCGTCCTTCCCAAGTGAGACTTTTATTATCGACCGGCACATCATTGAGAGTTCCGACCAGACGGTAATGGAACATATCGAAGCTTCCAAACAACTCAAGCCATTTGGCTAATACAAGATCTGCTGACAGTTCCGCTCCCAGTGAATAATCCTTGTTGAGGTTTTCATCTTTATGAATCATAATGCCATCGGACCGCAATGTGGTTACCTCATCCATTTTGTTCCTGGTGATACGGTAATATGAATCCAGGGCGACAAACGATTCGCTGAATTTTTTCTGGTAGCCCAGTTCGTATGAATCAATATATTCCGGTTTTAAGCCAGGATTTCCCATGCGGATATTATAGGGATCCATATAGTTTTGAAAGGGGTCCAAATCCCACCCATGGGGACGGTTTATACGGCGGCTGTAACTAAGCATCAACTGCTGTTCCAGTGGCAACTCACGCGACAGGTGGATGGTAGGGAAATAATCCCATAGCGAAAGGACATAGGGATCGG
Organism: Bacteroidota bacterium; assembly: GCA_026391695.1. Taxonomy (NCBI): domain Bacteria; kingdom Pseudomonadati; phylum Bacteroidota; species Bacteroidota bacterium. The sequence continues at coordinate 35,232 of JAPLDP010000089.1, read as the reverse complement.
GCGATTGAATGTCCTCAATCCGCCTGTCAGTATATTCGCCGCGTAATCCAAGCTGATACTGAAAGCCAAGCCATTTGCTCGAAAACATCGCATACAGAGAATGAATGGATTCCCTGAAATCCATCTGGCTGCTATACATCGGATTATCAATCCACGATCCTGACACATAATCGTAATTCTGAAAGAGATAGGTGGCATTTTCTTTTGCGATACGGCTCTGAAATCCGGCTTCGAGTTTCCCAGCTGTGCCCAAAGGCCTTACATAGTCGGCCTTTAACCTGAAATTATTTGAATGGTCGTCTTCGGAGGTGCGGTTGATATCGGGATTATAATCGATGATATTCCAGTTTTGGTCGGTGGTATAGTCCGACTGAGTCTCATTGTCATCGCCGATCCGCTTGGAGAAGAATGCCATAGCTTCCAGGGTATGGCCATTTTCCTTGAATTTATGCTGGAAGTTGAGCGTTGCATCGTAAAAATTACCTTTTCTCTCAGATACATTGTCGGAATAGGAATAATCATCTGTCGTGACAGGTAGGGTATAGATATAGCGGTTAGATGAGTTATTCATGTCAGATCCATAATATCCATATCGTCCTGAAAGAGAAACAGTGCTTTTATCAGTGACGAAATAATCTATGCCACCTTTAACATTATAGCCCTTTCTCGCTGATTTTCTTTGGGAATCGGTATTCCGGTAATTCGTCGTGTCAATCAGGTAGGTTTCAGTAGTGGAATGGCCTTTTCCGGTGGAATGGAAGTTATTATAGTCGATGCCACCAAAGAAATTGATTTTTTTTAACCTGTAATTCAGAAGAAGGCTGGCGCTATATTTATCACCTGTTCCCACTGAGGCGTTGAGGATTCCGTTCAGACCGGCTTTGATATTTTTTTTCATGATCACGTTAATGATGCCTGCGGTGCCGTCGGGATCATATTTAACAGACGGATTTGTGATAATTTCAATACGATCGATAGAAGATGCAGGTATTTGCCGCAGGGCTTCGCTGTTTTCGAGGACACTGGGGCGGCCATCAATGAGAAGGGTAAAGCTGCCGCTGCCTCTCAGGCTTACGTTGCCGTCAATGTCGACCTGCACCGAGGGCACGTTTTCCAGAGCCTCAATAGCAGTACCACCCTGTGACATAAGATCCTGGCTGACGTTTATTATTTTTTTGTCGATCTGGTAAACGACGTGTTGCTTATCAGCAACAATTTCAACACCACCAAGATTTGTTGCTGTCGCCTTTAAAGTGATCCTGCCCAGGTCCACGATTGGTTGTTTAGGTGTAACCTGGATGTCATTCATGAATTTATCGTCGTAACCTATAAAGCTGATTTTAATGTAGCAGATACCGAAGGTTACGCGGGGGAGCTCAAATTTTCCATCCTCGGAAGTGACAGTGCCGGAGACCATAACAGAATCTTTTGACCTGAAAAGTACGATATTGACATATTCCATCAGTGTACCAAGGTCCGCTTCAATGACTTGTCCCTTTATCACACCGCCCATGGGTCGCTGAGATAAATCGGCATTACCAGGCCGCTGTGCCTGAACAATGATAAAATCGAAAAATATAAAACAGAGAATAAATATTAGATTTTTCACTTTCCTGGCATATTTCAGATATTTTGTTGAAAGTATTAGATTGAATATAATCATACAGGTTTAATTCCTTTAAAAATATTTTTATAACAGGGGATTGGGCTTGAAGGGTTAGAAAGATTCCATGGATAATGCATTCACCGGAATCCTAATTTCAGACCGTCATGATATCTTTTTCCTTAGCTTCCAATACTTTATCAACTTTAGCGATGAAATCATCGGTCATTTTCTGGATGAGTTCTTCCAGCTTTTCAATATCGTCTTCGGGAGTGCCATCATTTTTTAGTTTTTTAGCATCTTCGTTGGCTATGCGTCGGATGGAGCGGATACTGACTTTTGTAGCTTCGGTTTCGTTATGTGCCTGTTTTACGAGTGCCTTTCTGCGTTCTTCTGTCAGCGTTGGAACGATGATGCGCAGCACTTCACCATTGTTCATGGGGTTAAAGCCGAGATTTGCTGCCATGATGGCCTTGTCGATGGTATCCAGCAAACTTTTATCCCAAGGCTGGACAATGATCTGCCGTGCATCGGGTGTGCTGATATTTGAAACCTGGCTTAGTGGCATTACAGAGCCATAATATTCGATCCTGATGCTGTCGAGCATATCGGGTGTCGCTTTTCCTGCCCTGATCTTCTGGAATTCGCGCTCCAGATGTACGATGGCATTGGACATACTTTCCCTGGCTTCTTCGAGACAAAACTGACATTCTTCTGTCATAGCTGTCGGTTTAATAGATGACTACAAAAATAATATACTAGTGATTACTAATGACAGTGCCAACATTTTCTCCTGTTAAAACTTTCAGCAGATTTCCGGGTATATTGAAGTTGAAGACAATGATCAGCATGTTGTTTTCCCTGCAGAGGGTAAAAGCTGTCAGGTCCATGATTTTCAAGTCTTTGCTGATGGCTTCATCAAAGGTCAGGTGTTCAAATTTCGCAGCTGCGGGATTTTTTTCCGGGTCGGAGTTATATACGCCATCCACGCGGGTTCCTTTCAATACTGCATCAGCTTTTATCTCCAGGGCACGGAGCACAGCAGCTGAATCGGTCGTGAAGAAAGGATTACCTGTGCCGCCACAAATGATTACTACATCGCCATGTTCAAGATACTGAATGGCTTTTCGCCGGCTCATGCGTTCAGTCACTTTTTCCACGCTCAGGCCTGAAAGGACATGAGCTTTGATACCGGTTTTTTCCAATGCCCATTGCAAAGCCATACCATTGACGACAGTAGCCAGCATGCCCATGTAATCACCCTGTACTCTGTCAATGCCGTCATTTTCTCCCAGCGATCCCCTGAAAATATTTCCTCCGCCGATCACAATGCCCACTTCCACACCTTTATCGGCGATGCTTTTGATTTCATTTGCATAAGCGGCCAACTTTCCCGGATCGACAGTTTCATCGGCACTCATCAGTGATTCACCGCTTAGTTTGAGTAAAACACGCTTGAATTTCATTAATCAGGAATTAATCATTAATAATTTGGTTTACATTATTTTTTCTCAAGTTTTCTTTCATACGAATAAGAATGGATGTCATTTACCGATGCCATGGCAATGCTTATACTTTTTACCGCTGCCGCAAGGGCAGGGATCATTACGTCCAACCTTTTTCTCAACCTTTACGGGTCCCGTTTTCTGTGGCTGCTGAGTATTACTGTATGCCTGCGACAACAGGTCGGTACGTTCTTCCTTCAATTTGCTCATGTCAGGTCTGCTGCGTACCTGTGCTGCTTCACGCACCTGCCCTGTATCCTGGATAGGCAGATTGCCTTTGATAATGAACGAGATACTCTCCTTATTAATCTTGTCGAGCATTTTTTTAAACAGCTCGAATGATTCAAATTTGTATATAAGTAAAGGGTCTTTCTGTTCATAGGTAGCCGATTGTACCGATTGCCGGAGTTCATCCATCTCCCGCAGATGTTCTTTCCAGGCTTCATCAATCATGGCCAGTGTGATGCCTTTATCTATGGACAGGGGTACTTCTTTCCCATTTGTTTCAAAAGCTTTTTTCAGGTTGGCGATCACCTGCATGACCTTACGTCCATCGGTTATCGGGATAGCAATATTCTCATAGCGTGATTGTGTTTCATAAACCTCTTTGATGACAGGGTAAACCTTTGTGGCTATCATTTCACGTTTGACCTGATAATTGTTATATACTATGTTGAAAAGTTTTTCTGTGGCCTCTTCACCGTTAAGTGCGAAGAATTCTTTTTCATTAAAAGGCGACTCGATGCCAAAAAGCTTGATGAGTTCCAGGCTGAATCCTTCGAAATCGCGTTCATCTTGGTAATCGATGACGATTTTTTCGCAAACATCATAAATCATATTAGAGATATCGATTGACAATCGTTCGCCATAGAGGGCATGCCGACGTTTCTTATAGATGACCTCTCTCTGTGAGTTCATCACATCGTCGTATTCCAGCAGTCGTTTTCGTATGCCGAAGTTATTTTCTTCAACTTTTTTCTGTGCCCTTTCGATAGATTTGGTGATCATAGGATGCTGGATGACTTCACCGTCTTTGATGCCGAGGCGGTCCATAATTTTGGCAATACGTTCGGAGCCGAACATGCGCATGAGGTCATCTTCGAGCGAGACAAAGAACTGGGAGCTGCCGGGGTCACCCTGACGGCCGGAGCGGCCACGCAACTGGCGGTCGACACGACGTGATTCATGGCGTTCGGTGCCGATGATAGCCAGGCCGCCGGCTTCTTTCACACCAGGCCCCAGCTTAATGTCAGTACCACGTCCTGCCATATTTGTGGCGATGGTTACCGTACCGGCCTGGCCGGCTTCCAGGACAATCTGTGCCTCTCTCTGATGCAGCTTGGCATTCAGTACATTATGCTTTATGCCCCTCATTTTGAGCATGCGGCTTAGCAGTTCGGATGTTTCAACAGATGTGGTACCAACAAGAACCGGTCGGCCTATGTTGATGAGTTTCGCAATGTCATCAATAACGGCATTGAATTTTTCTCTTTTTGTTTTGTAAACCATGTCTTCTCTGTCATCCCTGACGACCGGCCGGTTTGTGGGGATAACCACCACATCGAGCTTATAGATGTTCCACAACTCACCAGCTTCTGTTTCAGCTGTTCCGGTCATACCGGCCAGTTTTTTATACATCCTGAAATAATTCTGGAGTGTGATTGTGGCGTAAGTCTGGGTGGCAGCTTCCACCTTGACATTTTCTTTTGCTTCGATAGCCTGGTGCAATCCATCGGAATACCGCCGGCCTTCAAGAATACGTCCTGTTTGTTCATCGACGATCTTGATCTTATTATCCATGATAACGTATTCGACATCCTTTTCAAAGAGAGCGTAGGCTTTGAGCAGTTGGTTAACCGTGTGGATGCGGTCGGATTTGACTGAAAAGTCCTGCATCATTACATTTTTCCGCTCCAATCGTTGTGCTTCGGAGAGGCTGGAACGTTCGAGTTCAGCAATCTCTGCACCGATATCCGGCATAATGAAAAAACTCGGATCATCATATTCTTCATTCAGCAGGTCAATACCCTTTTCCGTCAGGTCAATGGAGTTATGTTGTTCATCGATTACGAAGAACAGTTCATCATCGATGATATGCATGTTTTTGGCCTGTTCCTGAAGATAGAAATTTTCGGTTTTCTGCATCAGGGTTCTGATCCCTTCTTCGCTCAGGAACTTTATTAAGGCTTTATTTTTAGGAAGACCACGGTAAGACCGGAATACCTGTTCCCCGACTTTCTTTTCATTTTCGGCATTATCGCTGCTTTGCATTAATTGTTTAGCCTCAGCCAGGATCTTGGTGACAAGGGTTTTCTGGGCATTATATAGTTTCAGGATATTCGGTTTGAGTACATCAAATTCCTGGGTGTCTCCTTTTGGAGTTGGTCCTGAAATGATAAGAGGTGTACGGGCATCATCAATCAAAACGGAGTCGACCTCGTCGACGATAGAATAATAATGCGGGCGCTGCACGAGTTCATCAGGGTTGCCGGTCATATTATCCCTGAGGTAGTCAAAGCCGAATTCGTTATTTGTTCCAAAGGTGATGTCAGCAAGATAAGCATCGCGGCGTTCATTGGAATTGGGTTCATGTTTATCGATACAATCCACTTTAAGCCCATGGAACTGATACAGCATGCCCATCCATTCAGAGTCTCTTTTTGCCAGATAATCATTAACAGTGACAATATGAACGCCTTTACCTGGCAAGGCATTGAGGTATACCGGCAGGGTGGCTACCAGCGTTTTCCCTTCACCTGTGGCCATTTCTGCAATTTTTCCCTGGTGCAGGACGATGCCACCGATAAGTTGGACATCATAGTGTGTCATATCCCATGTGATCAAATTACCGCCGGCCATCCACTTGTTAAAATACCGGGCTTTTTGACCGGTGATGTTGATGCTGTCGAATCTGGAGGCCAGGTCACGGTCCATGTCAGTGGCAGTGACTTCGATGTATTCATTTTCCTTAAACCGGCGTGCAGTTTCTTTCATCACTGCAAATGCTTCGGGAAGAATTTCATCGAGGATTTCCTGTGTTTTGCGATAACTGTCTTTTTCAAGCTGATCGACAGCATTGTAAAGTTTCTCTTTTTCTTCTGTATCGAGGTCAGGATTATTTTCAGCCTTTTCTTTTAATTTTTTGATTTCATTCTCTTCATCGCTGATATAATCGTAAATTCTGGTTCTGAATTCAAGGGTTTTAGCCCGCAATTCATCATTATTCAATTCCTTGATGGCTTCATATGCCTGCCGGATCGTTTGCACTGCCGGCATGATGATTTTGATATCCCTATCCGATTTACTGCCCAGGAACTTTGAAAGGAAACTCGCCATTGTGTAAATCTTAAATAACTATGCAGAAAATATAGAACAGCTCGGCTTTATCAAGTATCATTCCGCTAGAATTATCATGTCACATTGACATACAGCTAATATTTCACGAATTAATAAAGACAGGCAAATTTAAGTTAAAAAGTGAAAACATCGATAAAACAACAATAGAAACAGGAAGAGAGTACCGGGTAAAGTGGAAGGCAGAAGGGGAAAGGATTTAATGTTAAACCTTAAATTTAGAAATTGTCAATTATTTAGTATTCGTCCTCATGAAAGAAAAAATCCTCTTTAGTAGGATAATCAGGCCACAAGTCCTCAATACTTTCATATACCTCCCCTTCATCTTCAATTTCCTGGAGGTTCTCGATCACTTCCTGAGGTGCGCCTGATCTGATGCAATAATCTACCAGTTCGTCTTTTGTAGCAGGCCATGGTGCATCTTCCAGTTTTGAAGCCAATTCCAGAGTCCAATACATATTCAGGAGATTTTATAAGTAAATTTTTGCAAAAGTAATTTTTTTTTAAAAACAAAGAACAAAATGAAAAATTATTAAAAAATTGCCGGAAAGTCATGTCATTCTAGCCTTCCAAGGGATTTCAGTGACTTTAAAATCGTGTGTGAATTTTCTGGCCAGGACAAACAGGTAATCCGACAAGCGATTGAGATATTTAATGATCAGTTCATCTACATCAAAATGCTGAGCCAGCCTTACGGTAAGCCTCTCAGCACGGCGGCATATGCATCGGGCCACATGGGTATGCGATACCGTGATGTGACCACCGGGAAGGATGAAATTTTTTATCGCAGGCAACTGTTCATTCATTTTGTCGATTTCGTTTTCCAACAGGGTCACATCATCTTCGAAGAGGTGTGGCAGTGATGCAAGTGAGGTGGGATTATCGGCAGCAAGCAGGGATTCGGCGGTAAACAGCCGGTCCTGGATTTCAATGAGCATTTCCCTGGTATGCATATCAGTGTCCTGATCGCGGATGAGACCGATATAGCAATTCAGCTCGTCTAAAGTGCCATAGGCTTCAATACGGTCATGAAATTTTGGAACTCTCTTGCCACCAATCAGCGATGTTTCTCCTTTGTCGCCTTTTTTGGTGTATATTTTAAATCCGTCATTCATGTGAGACAGTCAATAAATCAGGATAGAAAATTAGTGAAATTCAACAGTAAAACAATGTAAAAAGAGAAAAGTTTTCATTTCTTATTATGAAGTAACTTCAGTTTTATAATGCTCCATAGTGATGATATCGGGATTTATTTCATCCGACTCGACCATGCCGTCTCTTAAACGGATGATACGATGTGCATGGCGGGCAATGTATTCTTCATGGGTCACCACCATAATGGTGTTACCGGCATTGTGAATTTCTTCGAGGAGTCCCATAATCTCAATCGACGTCTTTGTGTCGAGGTTTCCTGTGGGTTCATCGGCAAGTATCAGTGATGGATGGTTGACAAGCGCCCTGGCGATAGCTATTCTTTGTCGTTCTCCGCCTGACAATTCATTAGGTTTATGACGTATCCTATCGCTCAAGTTCACACTTGTCAGCACCTCCGTGGCTCTTTCCGTCCGTTTGGCTTTGTTAATACCGGCATAAATCTGAGGCAGCATGACATTTTCGAGAGCTGTGGAGCGTGGCAAAAGATTGAAGGTCTGAAACACAAAACCAATTTCTTTATTCCGTATTTCTGCCAGGGAATTATCATTCATTTTACTGACATCGTTACCATTGAGTAAATAGCTTCCGGATGTTGGTGTATCGAGGCATCCGAGGATATTCATCAGTGTCGATTTACCGGAACCCGACGGTCCCATGAGGGCCACATATTCATTCTTAGCTATGTCAAGTGTGATACCCCTGAGGGCTTTGACGATCTCGGTTCCAAGTTTATAATGGCGGGTGACGTCGATAAACTTGATGAAGTCCTTAGTCATATATTTTCGTTTTTTATGGAATGTCAAAGTTAAAAAGAATTGTGATAATGTTATATTATTGGAGTGATAAAAGATACAAGTTGCAAGTTGCAAGTTTCAGGTTGCAGGTTGAGCGAGGCGAAGCCGAGCGAAATCCCGACGCAGTCGGGATTGCAGGTCTTTAGCTCATTCCCCATGTTTCGCGGTCCAGGCTGCGGTATTGAATGGCTTCGGCCAGGTGATGTGCTTCAATGTCGTCGGACTTCTCCAGGTCGGCTATTGTTCTGGAAACCTTGAGTATGCGGTTATATGCCCGGGCCGAGAGAGACAGCTTCTCCATAGCGGTCTTGAGTATCTGTTCCCCTTCTTCTTTTATTTTACAGATTTTTCTTATCTGCTGTGAGGTCATCTGTGCATTGCAATAAATCCCTTTATCCTGATGATATCTTTGTTCTTGTATACTTCTGGCTGCCACAACCCTGTTTCTGATCTGAACGCTGTTTTCGGAGTTTCGTTCTTTGCTAAGTTCTCTAAAGGGGACAGGTGTGACCTCAACATGCAGGTCTATTCTATCCATAAGGGGGCCTGATATTTTATGAATATATTTCTGCACCATTCCCGGCGGGCAGACACAGGGCTTGTCGGGATGGTTATAATAACCGCATGGGCAGGGGTTCATGGCTGCCACCAGCATGAAGCTGGCCGGGTAATCCATGCTGTATTTAGCACGCGATATGGTGACCACACGATCTTCCATGGGCTGGCGCATGACTTCAAGGGCGGAATGTTTGAATTCCGGCAGTTCATCAAGGAACAGGACGCCATTATGAGCCAGGGATATCTCACCGGGCTGCGGGAAGGTGCCACCTCCGACAAGGCCTGCATCACTGATGGTATGATGTGGTGAACGGAAGGGTCTGACAGTTATTAATGACGAGTCCCTGGCCATTTTACCTGCCACAGAATGAATTTTAGTTGTTTCCAGTGCTTCATGCAGGTTGAGGGGTGGCAATATTGATGGCAGGCGTTTGGCGAGCATGGTTTTACCGGCGCCCGGCGGGCCTATAAGAATGATGTTATGCCCTCCAGCAGCGGCAATCTCCAAAGCACGTTTGATGTTTTCCTGTCCTTTTACATCGGCAAAGTCAAACTCGTAATCATTGAGCCTATACGCGAACTCCTCACGTGCATTCACCCTTACCGGCTCCAGACGGGCCTCCTCATTAAAAAAATGTATTACGTCGATGATATTCTCCACGCCATATACATCAATGTCACTCACAATTGCTGCTTCCTTTGCATTCAGTCGCGGAAGGATGAATCCCTTGAATCCCTTTTTCTTGACTTCGATGGCTATGGGTAATGCTCCTTTAATGGGGTGAATGCCTCCATCGAGAGATAGCTCTCCCATGATGATATACTCATGGATATGGTCGGTCTTAATCTGGCCGGAGGCTGCCAGGATGCCGAGGGCGATGGTCAGGTCGTACGACGAGCCCTCTTTACGGATATCAGCCGGAGCCATATTGATAACGATCTTTTTCCCGGGTATTTTATAGCCGATATTTTTCAATGCCGACTCGATACGCTGGTGACTTTCTTTGACAGCATTATCCGGCAATCCGACCATGAAAAAGTTGATACCGTCGTCAATATTCACCTCAATGGTGATGGTGATTGCATTGATGCCATACAGGGCACTGCCATAAGTCTTGACTAACATAAAGGTAAAGGTGTTTGATGCATCTCTACCATTAATCATTAAAATGACTTATTGTGACCCTGGTGTTAGTAAATTCAGCCCTATCGCCGGGGTTTATATCTCGATGTGGTAAGTATTTTCTGGGCATCAGCCTCATCCAGAAGTGTTTTCATGTTCACATCCTTCTGTTTTTCCATATAGGACCTGATGATCTGCCAGCCCAGCCAGGCTCCAAGCCGCGGCGGTGAGGATTCAAATCCGTGGGTGAAGGGGCCGTCGACGAAAAATTTGTTGATGACCTGAATATCGGTAGAATAGAGTAACTCATTCTCAATGATGAACTTCCACAGGTTGGCTTCGTTCTTCCTGCACCATTCCAGTTGTTCCGGTGTATATTTGATTTTAATATCATCAGCCACCTGAGGGAGGAAGGCATCGAGCAGCATCAGCCTCTTTCCTTCATAAACCATCTGGTCGAGCATGCTGTTGCCACAGGGCGTATTTTGCATCAGACTGGCTGCAATTTCATTCATACAATCACTAACCAGGTACTTTTCACTGAACCTGCTGATCATATATGCCGGCAGCCCCAGTTCTCCGTAAGGCTTATAATCCTGGCCAAGGTACATGTCAATGGCAATAAGCAGCGCCGTGTCAAGAAAGATAGCCGGTATCTCGTAATCCAGTCCGGAAATGAAAGTATAAACATGCGGTACAGGTTTTTCAGGAAAATAATATATATAGTATCTGAAGGCTGTTGTCAGCTGCTTTTCGGTATCCTTCATATCCGGATACCTCTCTATTGTTGTGTCATATATGCTGATCAGCAAAGGATCGGTAATATAATTGGATAACTGGAGAAGATTCAGGGTGTCATCCAGATCGCCTTTAAGAAAGACCTGATAATCGCCGGCAATTTTTAAAAGTTCAGTTTTCAGCTGTTTTTTATCGATTGTGAAAAGGGCTTTTTCATAACGTTTGATCATGACATCACTGATAGGGACGCCGGAAATATCCGGATCTTTCCAGCTTTTATTTTGATGGTTACAGGCAATGACAAGTATAAGAGCAGTGGCTATGAGGCTATTCTGAATGATCTTCATAAGCTTGAGATATATGGACTTTGATATCGCAAAATTATGTTTTGAAATTGAATTCCACATGCGAAAGCAAATTTTTGTAAATTTGGGCTTCAAATAACTGGTCTACCATGAAGAGAATTGGACTCTTGTCTATAGCGATATTGATCTTATCACTACCCTTGTTGTCACAGGAAAAGAAACCTTACAGGTTTGGCTTGAAGGTGGGGCCAAATATAAACTGGTTAAATCCCGATGCCGAGGGATATTCCTCTGATGGGATACAAGCCGGATTCTCATGGGGATTCATCAGCGATTTCAGCATGGCAGGAAATTATTTTCTGTCGACAGGCTTTAACCTGCAATACAACAATGGCAAACTGTCATTTCCATATAAAATGGATGGCATCGATACTACCGGCGTGCTTAACAGGAATTACCGGATCAAGTATTTTCAGTTACCCGTCATGATCAAGATGAGGACGGATAATTTTGACAAGTTTGCTATTTTCGGCCAGATCGGATTGGCTGGTGATGTGAGGATTACGGCAAAAGGTATTGATGTGTTTGAATATCCTGATCAGGATGGTACACTTACGAAAACTGCAGAGAAGGAAAATAAGATATCGGATAACATCAATCTTTTCAGGGCTGCATTTGTAATAGGAGCGGGAGTAGAATATTTCATCAACAACTCCACATCCATACTGGTCAATTTTAATTATAACAATGGGCTGACAAATATTTTGTCCGGAAACAATAAAGTTGACCCCAACATCAAGGAGAGGGCTATACTCAACTATATTGAATTTAATGTCGGCATCATTTTTTAAAGGAAATCCGGCAGCTTATCATCATCATCCGGTTACTCAGAAAACATCATAAGAGGTGAAGATTGCCTTAGCACAGATAAATTATCACATCGGAAACTTTGACTCGAATGTCACCAAGATAAAGCAGGCGATACGGAAATCCCGTGAAAAAAATGCCGATCTGGTCGTTTTCGCTGAGCTGGCTGTTTCCGGTTATCCTCCGCGTGATTTCCTTGAATTTGACGATTATATCGAACAGTGTCACCGGTGTGTGCTGGATGTAGCTTCAGTTTGTACTGACATTGCTGCCATTGTGGGGTCGCCTTCTATAAATCCCGATAAAAAAGGCAAACGCCTGCACAACTCAGCCTATTTTCTTCAGGACGGGAAGGTGAAAGCAGTGACCCATAAAACTCTGCTGCCGAATTATGATGTTTTCGATGAATACCGCTATTTTGAGCCTTTTAAAGATATAAAGGTTATTGATTTCAAAGATCATAAGATTGCTCTGACCATCTGTGAAGATATATGGGACATCAGCGATTCACCCCTTTATACCGTATCGCCCATGGAGGTGCTCAGTGGCCAGCATCCTGATCTGATGATTAACATTGCCGCCTCGCCCTTTCACTATGAGCAGGCCCTGAGAAGAAAACAGGTATTGGGAGGTAATGCGAAAAAATACCACATGCCCTTGTTTTATGTGAATCATGTTGGCGCACAGACTGAGCTGCTTTTCGATGGAGGCTCGATGGTGGTGGGAGACGACGGTGAAGTTGTAGACGAGATGAATTACTTTGAGGAGGATTTAAGGATATATGAGTGTGACCGGTCATCCGATGGATATAAAATTAATCTGGTCAGTGATGAGAAGAAAGAACAGAGGGATACATCTAAAATTGCCCTCATTCATGATGCCCTCATCATGGGGATCAGGAATTATTTTGAGAAGTTAGGCCTGAAAAAAGCCCTTCTTGGACTGTCGGGGGGTATCGATTCGGCTGTAACATTGGTTTTGGCTCAGAGAGCATTAGGAAAGGAAAATGTGAGAGGAGTTATGTTACCCTCCCGTTATTCATCCTATCATTCCTTAAGTGATGCTATAAAGCTGGCCGAAAACCTGGGTGTGAGTTTTGACATCATCGGCATCGAAGAATCTTTTAACAGTATTGAAGAAACACTCAAGCCAAATTTCAAAGATCTGCCTTTTGATATAACGGAGGAAAACATGCAAGCCAGGATCAGGGCTATTATCCTCATGGCTTTATCCAATAAGTTCGGTTATATTCTGCTAAATACATCCAACAAGAGCGAGGCTGCTGTCGGCTACGGCACTCTTTACGGTGATATGTGCGGAGGTATTTCGGTGCTTGGTGATGTTTATAAGACCGATGTTTTCGGGCTGGCACGATACATCAATAAAGATTATGAGGTCATCCCTGAAAACACTATTAATAAGCCACCTTCTGCCGAGCTTAGGCCAGATCAGAAAGATGCTGATTCACTGCCGGATTATGAGATTCTGGACAGGATACTGTATCAGTACATTGAACTTCGGCAGGGGCCCGATGATCTTATAAAACAGGGTTTTGACGAGGTAATGGTACGAACAGTCCTTAGGTTGGTAAACAGCAATGAATTTAAACGGCACCAGGCGCCGCCGATTCTGCGTGTGTCACCAAAGGCCTTTGGCATGGGCCGTCGAATGCCCATCGTGGCAAAATACCTTTCGTGAAAAGCTTAGAATTACCGGAATAGCAACTTTAAATGGTTTCGATAGCCTCCACGGCTCTGATCTCGGGTAATACCCGTCTGACAGCTTCCTCGACTCCATTTTTTAATGTGATCTTGCTATAGGGGCATGATCCGCAAGTACCGATAAGCTCGACATTGACAATATTTTCTTCAGTGAGGCTGACAAACTGAATATCACCTCCATCAGCCTGTAAATAAGGCCTTATCTGTTCAATGACATTCTTCACCTTCTTGGTCAGCTCATCATGGTTCGTTGCTTCATTAATCATATTTCAGTATTTCTGTTAATTATCTATTCCATGTATAGTAACCTTCTGGCTGGTTTCAATAAACACATTCCTGATAGCTATCTGCTGAGCGATATTTTCTGCCAGCGTTTTAAAAGCTGTGCTCACCGGTGAAAAATCATCCAGTACGATAGGGCTGCCGTTGTCACCCGACTCACAAACGCTCTGAACTAAAGGTATTTGCCCCAGCAGTGGCACATGTGTCTCCTGTGCCAGCCTTTTGCCGCCTTCTTTCCCAAAGATATAATATTTATTATCAGGCAGTTCAGCCGGTGTAAAATACGACATGTTTTCAATCAGGCCTAAAACCGGGACATTGATTTTTTCCTGCCTAAACATGCTTATTGCTTTTCTTGCATCGGCCAGTGCGATTTCCTGCGGGGTGGTGACGATAGCCACGCCTGTTACTGGTACCTGCTGGACAAGAGTAAGGTGTATGTCGCCTGTTCCCGGTGGCAGGTCGATAAGCATATAATCCAGTTCACCCCAGTCTGCATCGTTAAATAACTGTATCACTGCATTGGATGCCATTGGACCGCGCCATATCAGCGCCTGTGAAGCATCAACGAAAAAGCCGATCGACAATAGCCTGATGCCATATTTTTCGAGAGGAATGATCTTGGTTTTGCCGTTTATTTCTTTAACAGAAGGATGCTCATTGACAAGGTTAAACATTAGAGGGATAGAAGGACCGTAAATATCGGCATCAATCAATCCGACCCTGGCGCCTGTTTTTCCCAGGGCAACGGCGAGGTTTGCCGCCACCGTCGATTTGCCGACGCCACCTTTTCCTGAGGCTATGGCAATAATATTTTTCACTCCCGAAAGCATCTCTTCAGTTATTTTCCGGCGGCTGGTCACCCTGGATGTTAGATCCACCTCCACTTGTGCAGTCTTATCCACATATTGGTGAATCGCCTCAATGGAATTCTTTTGCATGAGGTTTTTCAACGGACAGGCCGGCGTTGTGAGAACAAGCCTGAAACTGACTGTATCACCTTCGATCCTGATGTCGTCGATCATATTCAGCGTGATCAGGTCTTTCTTCAGATCCGGGTCATTGACATGGCGCAGTGCATCGATGACCTGTTCTTTTGTTATGCTCATTATTACTGAATTCCTTGATAATTAAAGGAGCACAAAGATAATTAATTCCTGTTGGGAAGAGATTATTTACCCCCGTACAGGATATTTTTAATTAGCTTTGCAAGTATTAATATAGTTAGTTTAAACAATATAATAGTCGATTTGTTTTATGGAGTATCCCAATTTTGTGGCGCATTATTATGATGTGGTGTACGATAAGGTATTGTCAGGGGCCGACAAGCAGTTTTATCTCAAGCAGATCTTGCAGGTAAGAGGTCCTGTCCTTGAGATAGGCGTGGGGACAGGGCGGTTTTTCACAGAAGCCCTTTCAGCAGGTGCTAACATCTATGGCATCGATATCAGCCAAAGCATGATTGATGTGCTGAAGAAAAAGATTGACCGGAAATATCATGACCGCGTCAGCGTCCAGGATATGGTGAATATGAAGCTCGATAAAAGATTTCACCTCATCCTTGCCGCCTTCCGTGTTTTGTCGCATATCACGCAACCTGATGACCAGGTTGCCGCCTTAAACAAGGTTTATGACCACCTGGAACCTGGTGGTATTTTCATTTTTGACTTGTATGTCCCCAGCCTGAAAATGTTATTGGAGGGCCTTACCGAACAAGTTGATTTTGAGGGAGAATATCAGGGGAAACCCCTTAAACGGGTAATATCGATGCATGCTGACCTGATCGACCAGATCAGTTATGTGACCATGACTTTTATCCTTGGTGAAGGTGGCAATGAAAAAACCGAAACATGGAGCTTTCCAATGCGGTTTTATTTCCGGTATGAAATTGAACATTTAGTGCATCGGTCTGAGCTTACGCTTAAACATATTTATGGTGATTTTAGCGGTAAAGATCTTGTTCCTGATTCGCGGGAATTTGTTGTTGTTTGCAGCCGGGAATAATCACTTAAGATGTATCCTGCTTTTTAAACCTAAATTTCGGCTCTTCCTTCCTGAGCAGTCTTTTAATATTCTTCCTGTGCGACAGGGGGATAAAGATTCCGACGGCGATCGAAAGCAGCATCAATGACAGATAGTCATGATGGCCAAGGATGATGATTTCTATAACCGGAAACATTAATGCAGCTGATATAGAAGAGAGGGAGACCCATCTGGTGAGAAGGAAGACAGTGACGAATACCACAGCCGTGATCAGGCTGGCCCAAGGGTAAAGTGCTATGCCGACGCCCAATAATGTCGCCACCCCTTTGCCTCCCCTGAATCCTGCGAAGATAGGGAACACATGTCCAAGAACGGCGGCAGAACCGAGTATGATCTCGAACGTGACAAGCTGTTCTGTCGTGGTGATACCTTCATGAAAGAAATGCGAAAGAAACACAGCAAACCATCCTTTGAAGACATCGATGACAATAACGGGAATACCGGCTTTCACGCCAAGGACACGGATTGTATTCGTGCCACCGGCATTACCGCTCCCATGATCACGGATGTCGACGCCATAAAAAAGCCTGCCAACCCATACAGACGTTGGGATCGATCCTGCCAGGTAGGCTATGAATATTGCCGCGATTGTATGAATATTGATCAATGTCAGGTCTATTTGCCGAGTGATTGCATCTTGCGTAAGAACTCCGATACCTTCTGTGACGTGGAAATAATGAATTGGTAGTCCTCTTTTGTATCTTCCAGATCAAGCACCCGGTATTTTTCTTTCATGTTGATAAGCATATTGTTGAAGTCAACATCGGAAGTGATAACCTGCATAGTGTGGTTAGTAAAGTTGAGATAATACCATGACCTGTTTGATGGTTTAAGATAGATGTTCAGTACATCTCCGCTTCTTTTTTTTGCCAATTCGATATAGCCATCGACATATTTGTTGATGATCCTATCTTTGATATTACCGATTCCAATAGGACCTGCTGAGATGTAAGATCGTGTCACCGGATTCCATACCATGTTTACATCGGAGAAAAACAGGGTATGTTCCAGTTCCTGGGGTAGTTTTTTTAAACTACCGTAAAGGTTTATATCTGATATCAGCTTGTCGGCAGATTGTGTGCCAAGGATGTCGGTAAGTGCTTTAATATATTTTTCGCTGGTTATATTGACAGCTTTGAGATTAGCACGTTGCAGCGTGTCGCAAATAAAGCTGAGAAGCTCATCGGCAAAAAAGAAATCAATTCCCATCACCAGGCTGAAGATCGTGGAATCCGGAATCAGGTAATTGATAGTGCTGCCATAAGTGGTCAATTTTACTTCGCCATAATCCAGACCAAGGTTGATGATCCCATCACCATACAGCGTGCAAAGCCTGTTATTTAGGATAATGAGGTTTCCTGCACGTGTCACTTTATTCAGCCTGTCGAGGCTGCCAACCTTGAATTCCTCCAGTTTTTTATCATAAAAAATGTATCCTTTGGATGATGTGATCTCTGCATCACTAAACCGTTCCCTGACTCTGAAGAAAGCCGGATAAATCGTTTGTCCCAGTGATAATAATATGCCATCCGACAGCTTCCTGTTATTAAGGTCTGTCAGTTCCTCAGAAACAGGCAAGACCACTTTATCAGGATTGATTTCAGCAGTGAATCTGACCCAGGAGAGGGTGTCGAAGATACAATCCTGCCGTATCCTGTATCCTCCTTTGAAAGCCAGATACTGGCGGGGGGCATGCAAAACTGCCTGCCCAATGAAGTCAAACTGCGGGCTGAGCCGGAAAGAGGCTGAATCGGATATGTTTCCTGTTGCTGTTGTTTGAAAGGCTGTATCAACGGTGATTTTCCCGAATCTGATCTGCTGCACTTTTCCGGTTTCATCGGTATAATCATAATAGCCATTGGCAAGATAATTCTTAGCCGACAGGATATTGACAGAAGCATTATAGACGGAGTGGTATTTTGTACTGGTATCAGCCATGATGGTTGCCATGCTTAATGGGCTGATAGCTGCCCCCGGGCCAATAATGATCCTGCTGTCGCCGGGAAAAATTGCCGCATCGGCAATCTTCAGAATCCTGACGCCTTCGGCAGTGAGCATATTGTTTGTCAAATCCATCGTAGCTTTCGTAGAGAAGAATCGCAGAGAATCCTGACCAGGATGAAGTGAGATGAAGTCGGATCCTTTCAAGTCAGTATTGATCAGCTCACTGTAACTCATTTTGTTGATAGTTTCCTGGTCAACGGCCAGTGTATTGTTCAGGAAGATTTTCGATTCGTCCATAAACCAGTCGAATTCATTCATATAGCAGATAAACTGGTTGAAAGGGAAATAGACCTTTGAGACTTGTCCGCCAGTCCGGAATGACCCTTTTCTTTCATCGAGATCCATATGGGAATTGCCTACCAGTGCGGTAAAAGCGACCTGCTTGCCATCAGGTGTCCTGATGGAGAATTTGGTTGTATCCGCATCAATTACATGTTGTTTGAAACTGAAAGCTGTTGAAACAAGATCGGCATCCATGATGTGCAGTTTTCCCCACCCATTTAGCCTGTCGGGTGTCAGGCAGAGTGTTCCATCCAGATTCACCTGGTCTTTATACATGCCCAGGTAGGAGGGAGCGATATTTGAAACCAGCATCGAATCAGCATGCGGAAACCATAATAAGTCACTTTTTCCTGCCCTGACAGAGGGATATTCAACCCTGGCAAACTGTTCCGATAGGTTGAAGGTATCAAGAACAGCCTTCGCTGAATTTGGGTAGAAGGTAAAGTCACGGGAAGCTGATTTAGAATTCAGGTACTGTAATCGTCCATTACCTTTTAATCCTCTGTTACTCAACTGGATCGTATCGTAAAACAGACCTTTTCCTCCGTAAAGGGGATAACCCGACAGTGGGGTATTTATCTTAAAGCCAAGAGAATAATCATCCTGCACCTTTAACGGACTGTCGATCTCAGGAAGTATTCCGCCGGAAACCAGTTTTCCCTTAAATTCAAGATTATCCGTGCTAAAGGTATTCAGACTGTCGAAAGTGAAAGGGTCAACCTGGTAGTAGAACCTGCTTGAATCATAAATGCCATTTTCGATATGGGTATCGTTATAGTAGACATAAGAGATGTCTTTGCTGGTAAAATAGGGGTATTTCGGATAATCTTTCAGACTCGATTTATTTTGAGGGTAATCAATCCATAAGGTACCATTCAGGTTACGGATGACAGAATGGACAGGAACAATCGGGTATATACCTTCATTATCAGGTATTCTGCCATGTACCATAAATGACAGGGAATCGATGACAGGCATGCTCAGTTTAAACGTATCGTAATTGAAGAAGCAGTTGCTGGCATAAAAGTCGAGGAGGCCGGCATGGATACGGCCGGAGAAGATAAAATCCCGGTTATTTCTGAGGATGATCTGATTGCCCCGCGGAAAAATGAAAACCTGTTGTGAATCGCTCAGAAATACCTGAGGGACGCCCTTGATAGTGATGTCAAAAGTGTTGATATTCAGCGTAGCATTGCTTTGGTCTTTGACATCCGATGGGAACTGTATCACGTCGTAATCCCTTCTGCCACCTTTTGAATCAATGTATTTATATAGCTTGTCTTTTACCGTAACCAATTCAGTTTTGGGGTCATAATCGAGGAATCCTTTACCGGCCAGGGTGATAATGATCGCCCTGACCTGGTCGATAGATATTCCCATGGAATTGGAAAGATCCTCAGCATAAAACTGACCTGACGGAATATTCCTGACCAGATTTTTTATGATGATCAGCGGATTCACTTCATCGATTCCCTTCAGCCGCTCGAACCGGTTTTCGGAATAATAATCATTCGATTCAAAGACGGCTTTACTTTCAGGATTAATACTTTTAATTTTTTCAAAATCCATAGTCGGTTTGTCAAGTTTCCATGTCAGAGCCTCAAAATGCATATCAATTTCATGGTAAGAATCAAAAAACGGACTCAGGGATAAACCTTCCTCTCCGCGCATCAGCGTAAGTTCCTTTTCCGAATCGATGTATTTCATGCGCAGATCAGGATGAAAAATAGAATCTGTTTCGTAGTAAATGATGAGCGATGCATCATCCGACAGAATACGATCTTTCAGGATCATGAACCGCTGTGAGCCGAGAATCATGAATTCCTGCCTGTTTTTTTTGATGATCACGCTCGCATCCCCTCCTTCATATCCTGAGCCGATGACGACATGACCTTCCATAGTAAATCCGCCATCATAATCGATTTTGTCGAAGAGGTTCAGGATTTGGATCCTTTTGAGATAGGAAGTGAATTTCGGATAAACGGCATTTTCTGCTGTGGTGTTAGCCATCACTTTATCTTCAAGCTGGCCGAACAGAGGTTGCCTGAAATAATCTTTGTTGATATATTTTACCGATTCAGCGGCATAACTGGCATGTTCAAGCCTTATCTCATAGAAATCCAGTTCTGCATATACCGTGTCAGGGTCAAAGCCAGCCCGTTCCCATGTGACCCTGCCACCTTTGCCCTTCCATATTCCGAGTGTAGGATAGTATATTCCCCGGGTGTTAAAAATAGCGATACTGTCGCGGCTGGCATAGCATGCCAGATCCAGCTTCGCAAAGGCGAGTTCAGGAACTGTATCATAATTGAAGGCATATTCCGCGTTGCGGAACTTCCATGTTGTTCCTGCAGCGTTATAAAGGCAGTGCTCTTCAATCACCATGTTGATGTTTTCAAGATAATCAGAAAGTCTGCGTGTATCAGGTTCGGTAATCAAAGGTTCCAGGCTGGAATGCAATGCATCGAAAGCGGATGCCGGAAATTGAAAGGCCGCAAAATTCACTATAGTCCGCAGATATTCATAAAAGTAAGGGTAGGGTTTCAACTGGGATTTAAGCATAAGATTTGACAGGTAATAGATGAGAGTCTTCTGGTTTGAATTATATGTGCCTGATGACCAGGCATCTTCAAACTCCGACAGCACCTTTTTTACATCCTGGCTTTTATCGCCGATTACTTGTTCAAAAAATGTCTTCATTTCCTGAGGGAAAATGACAGGATCGGCAGTGAAATGCTTTATTCCCTGTGAAAATACCAGACCATTGCCGGCATTCAATAAAAGAAGGATGAGGAGTATTTTCGGTAATCTTGCCATAAATAATTTATGAATCAGGTTTTCAAAAGTTTTTAATAAAGACGGCAGCTAGCCATTCTCCATCGGCAATGGATTTTACAAAATTCAATGAATGTTGTTCCGACAAATCCCTGATGGCACGGAGGTCCTTTTCATAAAATCCGCTGATCAGCATCAGCCCTTTTGAATTGAGGCTTTCAGCGTATGCAGGAATATCATTCACTAATATATTCCGGTTGATATTTGCCAGGACCATATCGAAATGCCGGTTTGTGAGGCATGTGGCATCACCGTGATAAACGGTTATCGGAGGGGCATTATTTTTTTCTATGTTGGATAAGGTATTTTCATAAGCCCATATATCATTATCAATGGCGGTGACTTCACGGGCGCCAAACCTGGATGCCAGGATGGCGAGTATGCCGGTGCCGCAGCCCATATCTACCACAGTGAGATCCTTGGGTGGAAATTCAAATAAAAGAGTGATCATCATAGCTGTCGTCGCATGATGGGCTGTTCCGAACGACATTTTAGGTTCAATGATAATATCGAACCTGACACCGTTGGTTTTTTGGTGAAAAGGAGCCCTGATGGCACATTTTCCGGGAAAAATAACTGGATCATAGCTGGCTTCCCAGAGTTCATTCCAGTTTTCTTCTTCGACTGTTCTCCAATCAATATGTATGTCAGAGCCTTTGTTTTTAAATATCGCAAGTTGTTTGATGGCGGTGACGTCAAATTTATCAGAGGGGATGTATGACAGCAATCCTTCAGCAGTTTCTTCAAAGCCTTCAAAGCCCGCCTCCATGAGTTGAGCTGTCAGGATCCCTGATAGATTGTCCTGAGGTGAAAAAAGAAGACGGAGTTCGATATAGTCCATATCAGGTTATGTCGGGTAAGAGCAAACAACCTTAACAAATTCTTCAGCTTCAAGTGATGCGCCGCCTATCAGTCCGCCGTCAACATCAGGCTTTGAGAAGATCCCCACTGCATTTTTAGAATTGCAGCTTCCACCATAAAGAATGCTGATTTCTTCTGCAATATCCCTGTCATATTGTTTTGCAATAAGCTCCCGGATAAATGCATGCATCTCCTGAGCCTGTTCCGGAGTGGCATTCTCTCCTGTTCCTATGGCCCATACAGGTTCATAGGCTATGACCAGTCTACTGAAGTTCTCCTTATCGAGGTGGAAGACAGCTTCACTCAGCTGTTTTTTGACGATGTTAAAATGTTCTCTTTTTTTGCGTTGGGCTAACACTTCGCCGCAGCAAAAAACCGGCGTAATTTCCCATTTCAGAAGTAAAAGGATTTTCTCTGCGAGCAGGGCATCTGTTTCGCTGAAATATTTTCTTCGTTCGGAATGACCGACGAGGCAATAGTCAACTTCCAGTGATTTCAGCATGGGCGCTGATATTTCTCCGGTGAAGGCGCCATATTCATTCTGGTTCACATTCTGGGCGCCGACATGAAATTGTTCTTCATAGGCAATGTCAACAGCCAATTCCAGGAACACGGCCGGTGGGCAAACAATCACCTCCATGCCCTGTTGGTTTTTCTCGGCCAGAAGATCTGAAATATCATATAACAATGCTTCGGCATCCTTGAAATCTTTGTTCATCTTCCAGTTACCGGCAACAATTTTTTTTCTCATACGTCAGTTATTTTTTGTATGGGAGGCTGTATCAATTATATCACTCTAACTCTCGGATCGAGGTACCCATAAATGATGTCCACAAAAATATTAATAATCACCAGTACGGCCGAAATAAAAAGTACAGCACCCATAATAACAGGGAAATCATATTTTTCAAGAGCGTCGACGATGACAACGCCAAGGCCTTTCCAGTCGAAGACATATTCGACAAACACAGCGCCGGCCATCAGTGATGCAAACCATCCGGATATGGCAGTGACAACGGGATTCATTGCATTGCGCAAGGCATGGCGGGTGATGACCCGTGCATAACGCAGACCTTTAGCCCTGGCTGTTCGGATGTAATCCTGCGACAGGACCTCCAAAAGAGAGCTTCGCGTCAGTTCGACGATGATGGCCAGAGGTCTGATGCCCAATGTCAACGCAGGCAGGATGAGATTTTTCAGGTTAAGGTATTCACCGCGTCCGAAGTCATCAACACTGTAAAGGCTGCCAACCATGTTTAATCCGGTGTATCTGGCCAGTATAAAAGCAAATATCCAGGCATTGAGTATGGCGACGAAAAAGGAAGGCAGCGACATGCCAAGCACTGAAAACACAAGTGATACCTTATCGAAAAACGAGTTTTTATAAATGGCGCAGAGGGTACCGATGAAAATTCCGATGACCATGGCGAAAACAATGGATACCGTCGCCAGCAGCAATGTCTTTGGAAATGCATCCAGCAGAATTTCAGTGACATCTCTTTTTGTCTGGTATGACCGTCGTAAATAGGGCTTTTTCATGATGACCGCTCCTTTATGTTTGACAGAGGCGATCTTAATGAATGAGGTGTACTTCAGTGTATCCAGGTACCAGTAGTTATGCGGGTCATTCACCACATGATAGGAAACAGGTGACAGATCATTAATGAAATTCAGAAACTGCGTGGCTAATGGTTTATCCAGACCAAGGTCTCTGTTGATGGCTTCTACAGATGCTATATCGGCTCTCTGGCCTAGCATCATCCGGGCTGGGTCGCCGGGAAGGGCATTGAAAAGCAGGAAAATGATGGTGACAACGCCAATCAACACGAGTAAACCATACCAGAGCCGTTTGAGAATGAACCGGATCATCGGCCTTCCATATATTTTATTCTGATTTTTCCGTATTCAAGAAAATAATGATAATGCCACTTTTGAATGACGACGCCATCTTTTAATAGTAACAGGCCGGGATTGGAACGGATCATCATCTTAAGGGCGACATCATCAGCGTTGTATATCTCAAATTCCGGATGGTATTGCTCCCGGTATTTGCGGATGTCCTCATCCGATGCATTGGTGATTAGAATGAAAGAATGGCCGTCCTGTTCTGCTTGTCTATAAAATGCATTCATTTTCAGCAGGGCCTTTCTGTTTGCTTTGATCAGATTGTAAGAGACAAGGAGAAACTGAAAGCCGGGATTTTCGATGAAATTTCTCGTGACATCTGCGCCACTGGAGTCGATGAGTTGAAGGTCATGAACGGATGAGCCCGGACTTTGCGTTCTGGACTCGACAAATTCCCACTGCGACATCCACACCGTATCCTGCCAGGGCAGATCACCGGTGAGGTATTCCTTAGTAATGCCGGAGGCCTTATTTTTATAGACCAGATATGTTTGCGCAGGGCGGGCATTAGGGGGAGCCATATCACGACCCACCTTCCAGTTGAGGAAGTCGATGACAGGCAGGCGGTTGTATGAATATATGCAGAAGCAGGCAAACAGGACGATAACGCCGCTTGCCATCATATTCTGGATTCTTCCGGAGAAAACCGAATGCGCTTTTTTTCCTGTAAATACGATGATAAGGACAAAAACCATCAACACCACATTTTTATAAAACGTCTGCCAGTTGGTCAGTTTGATTGCATCGCCAAAGCAGCCGCAATCCGGCACAGGATTATAGATGGCGTCGAAGAATGTCATGACAGTGAATCCGGCCATCATCAGGAATAATACCCATGTGACCAGCTTAATTCTGACATTCAGGATAAGAAGCATGCCGATGGAGAATTCCACGGTGCATAACAGGATGGATAATGCCAAAGCCATCGGAATGGCCCATTCCATTCCGAAGGCGATAAAGTAATCCTCTATTTTGAACATCGTGCCCGTTGGATCAAGCCCCTTCACAAAACCACTGAAAATGAAGACGAGCCCAATGAGGAATCGGCATATAGTACGAAGTGCTGTCATTTTGATTCTTTCAGTTTTATCAATGCAAAAACCCCATAATTGATGATATCCAGATAGTTGGCATCAATGCCTTCGGAGATGTATGTTTTACCCTCATGATCTTCTATCTGCTTAATACGCAACAGTTTCATCATGATGATATCGGTGAAGGAACTGATGCGCATATTCCGCCATGCCTCTCCATAATCATGATTTTTATCCAGCATTAATCCCTTCGCCTTTTCGATATATTTTTCATACAGGCCAATGACTTCTTCCACATCCATACCGGGATTGTCGGAACTGCCGAGTTCAAGCTGGATGAGGGCCATCACGGAATAGTTGACAATACCAATGAATTCCGGAAGGATCCCTTCATTCACTTTCTGAATGCCCTTTTCGTCAATGCTTCTGATACGATTGGCCTTAATATATATCTGATCGGTAAGTGACGGCGTACGCAATATCCGCCATGATATCCCGTAATCTTTCATTTTGGTCAGAAAAATTTCACGGCACTTTTCGATAACCTGATCAAATTGCTGGTATGTGCTATTGTCCATTGTCGTAACTTAGCAGATTAAAATATTCATTCTCAGGTAATGAATACAAAACAAGTATTGCGTAAAAATAATTCTTTTTCGTCAAACTTTACGTTGAATTGCAGAAGTAAAGTTATAAAGTTCGAACGGCCTGTGGTGATGGGGATACTAAATATTACGCCGGATTCGTTCTATGATGGTGGGCGTTATGTCACGGAGAAAGACTATCTCGGGCAGGCGGAAAGGATGATCGGCGAGGGGGCGGCCATCATTGATATTGGGGCTGCCTCATCACGGCCGGGAGCAGCAGCCATAACGGAGGATGAAGAGCTACGACGCCTTTTGCCGGCTTTACAGACCATAAGTAAGCATTTTCCAGAAATCCTTCTCTCTGTCGACACATACAGGGCCGCAGTTGCAAAGTCTGCATGTGAACATGGGGCTGATATTATCAACGACATATCCGGCGGTACAATGGATGCGAAAATGTTCGCTATCATTGCCGGAATGAAAGTGCCCTATGTCCTGATGCATATAAAAGGTACCCCTCTCACCATGCAGGATAGACCTGTCTATAAGGATGTGGTGGCCGAGATCATGGATCATTTTACTGAACGGGTGAGTCAGTTAAAGAAGATGGGTGCCGGTGATATTATCATAGACCCCGGAATTGGCTTTGGCAAAGATGTGGAGGATAACTATGAGATCCTCCGCAACCTCGACAGGTTTCTGGCACCCGGGTGGCCACTGATGATCGGACTGTCGCGGAAGTCATTGATAAACAAGGTTCTGGGAATAAGCCCGGAAGACGCTTTGAACGGCACAACGGTGCTGAACACCGTCGCTGTACTCAAAGGCGCCCATATTCTGAGAGTGCATGACATCAAGGAAGCCATCGAAGTGATCAGGCTGTGCGAATACCTGCAATTTTAATCAATGAGACTCAATTTTTTCGAACGTAGTGAAGAAAAAATTGCTAGTCGAATTGATCCCGATGAACGAAGTGAAATCGGGATACTGGTCAAATTCCCCGTCCCTTGGTGCGGAAATAGTGGAGCAGGAATTCAATCATTGATCATTGGATAGAGTCGGATTTAGCTTTTTCCTGGAATTGTTTAATCAGATCTTCAGGGCTTTTCCCAAGGTTATCAAGAGATATCTGTACGTCATCGGCAAAGTCATGGTTGGGGTATTTCACCAGGAATTCCTGATATATCTGCCGTGCCTTGTCGAGATTTTTCAGCTCATTTTCATAAATAAAACCCTTGAGAAACAGACAATGCGGCAGCTTTTCAAACTGCGGGTATTCGGTCATTATCCGGTCGAAGATCTGTATGGCCTTATTGGGATCGAGCAGGTTCATCGAAATATCGCCGGCCTTGAATAAGTAGCCGGGAGCATTTGTATCGGAAGGGTATTTATCGGCAAACCTGAGATAAGCATCTACCAGCTTTTGTGTCTCATCCATCTCTATCATTCCTTTGCTTTCCGAAAAAAGGCTGTCTTCCATCACCTTGATATTCTTCTCCATCTTTCTTTTTTCCATATTGCTGCAGGAGAATAAAACGGTAACCATTATCAGGACGGACAAATACGTAAGTCTCTTCATGACGTATAAATTTAAGTCTTATGTTTATACCAGATGTATTATTTATAAACCATTTTCTTTTTCTGAACGGGGAATATCATTTTATATTTCACATCAATATCCCCTTTTGAAATATCATAAAGTTTTCGTTTAAGAAGGGTTTTCCTGAGAGAGCTGATACGGTCGACAAAGAGAATACCTTCGAGGTGATCATATTCATGCTGAATAATGCGGGCTGCAACACCTTCGTATTCATCATCGTGAAAATTAAAATCTTCATCTTGGTACTGGATTCTGATTTTTGAATGCCTGGTCACATCTTCACGTATGTCGGGGATACTTAAACAACCTTCATTGAAGGTCCATTCGTCACCCCATTCATTAATGATCTTGGCATTGATAAAAACTTTTTTAAACTCCTGAACTTCAGGATGGTCGGTGGCATATGGTGAGGCGTCGACAACGATCAGGCGTATGGAGCGGTTGACTTGCGGGGCTGCCAGCCCTACTCCATTGGAATCATACATGGTCTCGAATATATCAGAGATGAGCTCTTTCAAACCCGGGTAATCTTTATCAATATTTGGGGATACCTGTCTTAAGATCGGATGTCCATATGCGATAATCGGAAGAATCATGATTTGTCCTTTTGTTGATTCATGGCCCGTGATTCCAGGTACGACTGCAGGATGATAGTGGCACTGATGGTGTCGAGCAAAGCCTTGTTCTGCCGGTCTTTCTTTTTCGCACCGGCCAGGAGCATTGTTTGCATGGCCATCTTTGAAGTAAACCGCTCATCCACCTCTACTACCGGGATCATGGGGAACTCTTTCTGCAACCGTTTGATAAACGGTTTGATGTAAGTAACAGCTTCCGACGGTAAATTGTTCATCTGACGGGGTTCGCCGATGACAAAGCAATCCACTTTTTCTTTCGACAGATAATTTTTCAGGAATTCCATAATGCCCGCTGCCGCAACAGTTGTCAGGGCTGTAGCGATGATCTGCTGTTCATCGGTTACAGCTATGCCGGCACGTTTGCGCCCAAAGTCAATAGCCAGTATCCTTCCCATATTCCGATTTTGAACCGCTGACAAATATAGCAAAAACTATCAGGCTGAAAAGGATGAAGGCATTTTTTATCTAACTTTGATGTATCAATGCTCATATTTATGACAGATGAACTTAAACAGTATGTGGAATCGGCTTGGCTGGACAGGCACCTTTTAAAAGAGGACGACACACAGGCGGCCATAAGGGCTGTGATAGACCTGCTCGACAGGGGAACCATACGGGTGGCGGAACCTTGTGGCCCGGGGCCAGCAGGGGCGGAACAATCATGGGTGGTGAACGAATGGATTAAAAAAGCTGTTATTCTCTATTTTCCCATTCAGGCGATGGAGGTGGTTGAAGTGGGCCCTTTTGAATTTCATGATAAGATAAAACTGAAACGGGGATATGATAAGCTTGGCGTCAGGGTGGTGCCGCAGGCCATTGCTCGTTACGGATCGTATATTGCACGTGGCGTCATCATGATGCCGTCGTTCATTAATATCGGTGCATGGGTCGACAGCGGAACGATGGTGGATACATGGGCTACGGTTGGGTCGTGCGCGCAGATCGGCAAGGATGTGCACCTAAGTGGCGGCGTTGGCATCGGCGGCGTGCTGGAACCTGTCCAGGCCGCACCCGTCATTATTGAGGATTATTGTTTCATCGGTTCGCGTTCAGTCATCGTCGAGGGATCACATATCGGCCACAGCGCCGTTGTCGGCGCCAATGTCGTCATCACCGGCTCCACGCGTATCATCGACGTCACGGGTTCTGAGCCTGCCGAATATAAAGGTTATATCCCGCCCCGGTCAGTAGTCATACCGGGTTCGTATCCCAAAAAATTTCCTGCCGGCGAATACCATGTCTCCTGCGCGCTGATCATCGGCAAGAGAAGTGCCGCCACCGACCTGAAGACCTCCCTCAACGATGCACTGCGCGACTACCATGTCCAGGTGTGAGCTGTTGGTAATGGGTTAATTACTTTGATAGGCGCTGCTTTATTTTTTGCTGGAGTTTATTATAACTTTGTTCCCTCACGTGAATTTACAGGAGATGGAACAGTTTCTGGTAATACAAACCGCATCCATCGGGGATGTGATATTGACGACGCCGTTGGCGGAAGCTTTGCACAGTTCCTTTCCTCATGTACAGATCGACATTCTGGTGAGGAAAGGGAATGAAGGGTTATTGTCATCGCATCCCTTTTTGCATCAGGTGCTGACATGGGATAAGGATCACCGGAAGTACCTGCATCTTCTCAGACTACTCGTATTGATCCGGGAAAGGCGGTATGACTATGTGATCAATGTGCAGAGGTTTGCTTCAAGCGGGCTCCTGACGGCCTTTTCAAAGGCAAAGGTGAGGATAGGATTTGGCAAGAATCCCTTTTCTGTTTTTTTTGACCGTGCCGTTAAGCATGACATCGCGCCCGGAGGGACTTTTGTCCATGAAGTGGACCGCAATCTCAGTTTGATCCGTACGATAGTGCCTGATGGCGAGCAATACCCCAGGCTTTACCCGTCGGAAGACGATTATAAATCAACGGTTTCACTGAAAGGCCAGCCCTATGTCTGCATTGCGCCGGCTTCATTATGGTTCACCAAGCAGTATCCGTCAAAAAAGTGGATTGAATTTTTACGTGTCATTCCGGCAGAATATTATGTCTACCTTATAGGTTCAGGCAAGGATAAAGATTTGTGTGACCAGATCATAAAGGACTCCGGCCATGAACATGCGGAAACCCTGGCCGGCAGGTTAACATTTCTGCAGACTGCAGCAATGATGAAGGATGCAGTGATGAATTTTGTGAATGACTCAGCACCGCAGCACCTGGCATCGGCTGTGGATGCTCCTGTGGCCGCCATTTTCTGTTCCACAGTGCCTGCTTTTGGCTTTGGCCCGCTTTCAGGCAGGTCATACGTGATCGAAACAAGGGAGCTGCTGAATTGCCGCCCCTGTGGATTGCATGGCCTGAGAAAATGCCCTCTCGACCATTTTAAATGTGCCTATACTATCGAAAATAAACAATTACTGGATGTATTTTTAAGATGAGAGAAGAGTTATTAAAAGCTGTGAAGATCCTCGAAGAGGGAGGAACCATCCTGTATCCGACCGATACTATCTGGGGTATCGGTTGCGATGCCACAAATTATAAAGCCGTTGAAAAGGTGTTTGCGATCAAAAGAAGACAAACTGTTAAAAGTTATATCATTCTGTTGGATCAACCAGAGAAGCTGTTGAAATATGTTGAGAGGGTTCCAGATATTGCATGGGATCTTATCAGTAGCGTTGAATCTCCCCTTACTGTGGTCTATCCCAGGGCTAAAAATCTGGCAAAAAACGTCGTGGCTGCCGATGGTTCAATTGCCATACGGATCATTAAGGATGTTTTTTGCCAGCAACTGATCAACCTGTTTAATAAACCTATTGTATCCACTTCGGCCAACGTCGCCGGAGAAGCAGCGCCACTGATGTTCAGTAAAGTCTCAAAGGAGATCATTAACAAGGTTGATTACGTGGTAAATGTCAACCGTGATAAGCTGAATAAACTGAAGCCGTCGACTATAATAAAGATTAATGAAAACGGCGAATATGTCGTGTTAAGAAGTTAGCCGGAGGAAATTCCAGATTGAAAGTGGATTTTAATTTTTAAAATACATTTTTTTTTATATTTTTACAGTAATAAACAAAATTAAACAATCAAAAAAAAAGGGTATGAAATTTATTGTGTCAAGTACGGTTCTGTTGAAGAATTTACAGGCCATCAGTGGGGTCTTAAATGCAAGCAATACATTACCCATTCTTGATGATTTTCTGTTCAACCTCAAGGAAAAGGACCTTGTGATCACAGCCTCGGACCTGGAAACGACCATGACTGTCACGATACCGACAACAATGGCCGAAGAACCGGGGATTGTTGCCATTCCGGCCAAAATCCTTCTGGATACACTGAAGACCTTTTCGGATATTCCGGTCACCTTCAGCATCAATGATGAAAATTTTGGCATTGAAATATCGGCGGGTGAAGGGAAATATAAACTCACCGGCCATAACAGTGACGAGTTCCCGAAGTTACCGGTTCTGGAAAATACCAGTTCTCTGACGATCAATTCAGCTATGCTGGCAAAAGCTGTATCAAAAACTGTATTTGCAGCAGGCAATGACGAGCTTCGGCCGGTGATGTCGGGCGTATTCTGCCAGTTCTCACCGGAGGACCTCACCTTTGTCGCCACCGATGCCCATAAGCTGGTGCGATATAAGAGGACCGATGCCAAATCGGAAGATGTGGCATCCTTCATCATCCCTAAAAAACCTTTGAACCAGCTGAAAGCATTGCTTGCCAACCAGGATTTCCTCGTGAAAATTGAATATAATCAGACGAATGCAGCATTTTTGTTTGAGAATATAAATCTTGTTTGCCGGCTCATTGATGGCAAGTACCCGAATTATGAAGCTGTGATACCGGGTGACAATCCGAATGTGCTCACCATCGACAGGCTGTCATTTCTCCATTCCATTAAAAGGGTCGCCCTGTTCGCCAACCAGTCTACACACCAGATACGGCTGAAAATCACCGGTAAAGAACTGGTGATATCGGCCGAGGACGTCGATTTTTCAAATGAGGCCAGGGAGCGGCTGACATGCAGCTACAATGGGCAGGATATGGAAATCGGGTTCAATTCAAGGTTTATCCAGGATATGATAAACAATATTGACACGGATGAAATAAAGCTTGAAATGTCGGCCCCTAACCGTGCAGGCATCCTTCTGCCCGTCGATAACCCGAATACGGAAGAAGATATGCTGATGCTTGTCATGCCGGTGATGCTCAATCAATAATAATATTGGAGGAATAATCATGAGTGAGGAAATTTTAAATCTTAAACCAAAAGCTATCTGGAAGCATTTTTACAGTCTGACACAGATTCCGCGACCTTCAAAAGAGGAAGGCGAAGCCATAAGGTTTATGAAAGCATTTGGAGAAAAACTGGGGCTGGAAACCATCGTCGATGAGGTGGGTAACGTGATCCTCCGCAAGCCTGCCACACCGGGCATGGAAAACCGCAAAGGCGTCATTCTGCAGGGACATCTGGATATGGTCCCTCAAAAAAACAATGATATTGTCCATGATTTCGGGAAAGATCCTATTGATGCTTATATTGACGGCGAGTGGGTCAGGGCCAGGGGAACGACACTGGGTTCTGATAACGGCATGGGCGTGGCAGCAGCCATGACAGTTCTTGAGTCAAAAGATATTAAGCACGGTCCTGTAGAAGCCCTTTTCACAATGGATGAAGAAATAGGGATGACGGGCGCCTTTGCCTTAAAGCCTGGACTGCTGAAGGGTGACATCCTGCTGAATCTGGATTCGGAAGATGAGGGTGAACTATATATAGGCTGCGCGGGCGGCACCAACGCCAATATCCGGTTTAACTATAAGCCGGCAACGATCACCGGTGAAATGCAGTCGTATAAGATCAGGGTAGAAGGCTTGAAAGGAGGCCATTCAGGATTGGATATCAATCTGGGAAAAGGCAACTCCAACAAGATACTTGTCCGTTTTCTGCGGCATGCTGCCAGGATGCACGGACTTCAGCTTGCTCATATCGAAGGCGGATCTGTCCGCAATGCCATTCCGCGCGAGGCCTGGGCGTACGTGGTAGTGCCTGTCGCCAACTGCGGGAAATTTGAAGTCTGTATTAAAAAATTTGAGAAGACAGTCCAGGGAGAACTTTCCTTTACCGAACCAGGTTTAAAAATCGACCTGCAGAAGGCTGACAAGCCAAAGTCCGTCATTGATCCTGCCACCCAGACCAGGGTACTGAATGCCTTATATGCCTGTCCCAATGGCGTTATCAGGATGAGTGACGCCATGGAAGGCCTTGTAGAGACTTCCACGAATATGAGCATCATTAAAATGGAAGAAGGCAGGATACTCGTTTTGTGCATGATACGCAGCTCGGTGGATTCAGCCAAAGAAGACCTTGGTAATATGATCGAAAGCGTCTTCGAACTGGCCGGCGCTGATGTGTCATTCGATGGCACTTACCCTGGATGGAAACCCAATCCTGATTCTCCCATCCTGAAAGTCATGTCGGATGTCTATAAAAATAAATATGGGAAAACACCTCAGATAAAAGCCCTTCATGCCGGGCTGGAGTGCGGGATTCTTGCTGGAGCCTATCCCCACTGGGATATGATATCTTTTGGACCTACTATACGTTTTCCGCATTCACCCGATGAAAAGGTGAATATCACCACCGTACAAAAATTCTGGGATTATCTGGTTGAAACATTGAAGCACATACCGGGGAAAGAATGATCAGTGATCAATGATCAATGATCAATATCCTTTGAAGAACGATAAAAACCAGCTGCGATTTAACAAAAATCAGAATACTATTTGTCAATTCAAAAAAATACTCTACTTTTGCAGTCCTTAAAAATTTAAGATAATGCCAAAGAGAACATTTCAGCCATCAAAGAAGAAGAGAAAAAACAAGCATGGCTTCAGGGAGAGGATGTCGACAGTCAATGGCCGGAAAATATTATCGGCCAGAAGAGCTAAAGGACGTAAAAAACTGACCGTATCGGATGAAGTGCTGGATAAAAAGTAAAACTTTGACAAGCTAATCCACACAGGGTTAATTATTTTTCTATAAAATGCAGAGGAGTTAGTCAGTAAACTATCTCCTCTTTTTTTTATTGTCTCTATAGAACTCTAAGCCCAGAGATATACAAAACTTATTCGTAGCTTTATTGAGACAGACATTTAGCCTGATCATAATTACAAGAGGTACAATTATATCATTAAAAGTGGACCTCAAAAGTGAGCGTTTTATCTTTTGAAAAAAATGTTTAGAAAATTACCTATCATATCAATTTATTTTGTATATTTCACGCGACAAATATTAATATTTGATGCTATAATTATTCAAAACAATGTGATATGAAGAAAATATTACTCTATTTCCCCTTTATTTTGATCATTCATTTAAATGCCCAGACTCCTTGCAATGAATGGGTTTCTTCTTTTGGTGGATCCACCAGTGATATTGGATGGTTAATAGCACGTGATGATTTGGGCAATGTTTATATTTCAGGCGAATATACAAGTCCAGTAATCTATTTTGGTAATGATACCATTTTTAATAATGGTAACATGGATGCATATATTCTGAAAATAAATCCTGATGGTATTCCCCAGTGGTGCTTCACAGTTGGTGGTAGTAATGAAGACCGTCCGAGGGGGCTATGCACAGATCTTGAAGGAAATATCATATCAGCCGGAAGGTTTTACAGTCCAACATTGACAATAGGCGACTCAGTTTTTATAAATCATGGAGGCTCAGACATTTATCTGTTCAAATTAAATTCGGATGGTGAGGTAATCTGGGCGAGAAGTTTCGGTTCTGATGGAACTATTGAATTCGGATTTCAGGTTGATGTTGACAGTGAAAACAACATTGTGATGACAGGTTATTACAATGGTTATTCCATCACCTTTGATAATTACATTTTGACGAATTACGAGGAAGGTTACGATGATATGTTAGTGGTTAAGTTTGATTCATCAGGGAATGTATTATGGGCCAGAGACGCTGGCGGGGACAATGATGACCGGGGGCTGCGCCTGACTATCGATCAATCGGATAATATTTATGTCTCTGGGCATTTTGGAAGCAGTACCATGTACATGGAGCCATTTTCTTTGGTCAATACAGGATCTCATGATATATTTCTTGCAAAATATGACAGTAATGGGGATGAAAAATGGCTCAAGGGTGTTCAGGGATCTGGTCCTGATTATCCTTATGATGTGGCTATTGATAACTTTGGAAGTGTATATACTACCGGGTATTTTGAGAGTCCTTTTATTAAGTTTGATAGTCATATAATCTATAATAATGGATATATTGACTTGTTTCTGGCAAAATATGACTCTCTCGGCAATAATGTCTGGGCAAGAAGTTTTGGTGGCAGTGGTACAGACAAAGCTTATGATATAGATGTGGATTCGCTGAATAATCTTTATGCAATAGGATATTTTACTTCATCCAGTATT